>JANOJH010000587.1:0-15090 GCA_031408135.1 Bdellovibrio sp.
TCCGACGGCTGCACGAAACTAATCCGGGAAAAGAAACCGACATAAAAAAATTCACAGATTTTTTTGACGCCCTCTATACCACCCCTGCGATGCGCGTCGAAAACATGTACGCCAGAACCCAATACGAGCGCACGTCCTACAGCATAAAGCTCAATAATCCGGAAAAGCCCGGAGAAACCATTGATGTGCAGATCACCCTCGATACAAATATCAGATTGAAGCGTCTAAAAGATGGAAAAGATTTCAATGTTTACGGCCCTGACGAAACCGTCGTCGAAGTCAAAGTACCCGTACTGCACGCCAAACTTACCGATGCCGACCTACAGGCTGTGCCTGAGCTGGCCGAAATCAAAAAATTGATTGCAATGCTGACCGAGAAGCACAACATAAAATACCCTGCAAACAAGGGCAAAATGTCTAAAATCGACAAAAAAAATGAAATGGAAAATGATCCCGACCTTGACTGGGATTAAGCCCCTGTGGCAGCATCGCTTCATGATTAAAATATATGGTTCTCCCAGATCAAGTGCCGGTCGTGTGTTTTGGATGCTCGAAGAATTAAACCTTCCGTATGAAGCTGTTAAAATCAACATGCGCGAAAAGGAACATAAAGGCGATGCCTACCTGAAGCTCAACCCCAACGGAAAAGTTCCGTGCCTAGCCGAAGGCGAATTTGTTATCTGGGAATCTGTCGCCATAAACAACTACCTAGCAGAAAAATATGCGCCGCACCTTTTGGGCGCCACACCTGAAATCCGCGGTACCGTTCAGCAGTGGAACCTTTGGTCGATGCTGGAACTGCAAAAACCTATTATTGATATTTTTATTCAAAAAGTATTTATTCCAGAAGATCGCCGGGATCTGGCATTGATTGAAAAATCTCAGAAAAGCTGCCCGCCTCTATTTAAAATTTTAAACGACGCCTTGAGTTCGAAGAAGTATCTTGGTGGCGACACCGTCACCGTTGCCGATTTTAATATGGCTTCGGTTGTGAACATTACAAAAGCGATCGAAATGGACATATCCGCTTATAAAAACATCGGCGGCTGGATGGATGCCCTAACCCAGCGGCCGGCATTCCAAAAATACAGTAAACTTGAATAGCTAAGTGACCTCATAGCTCAATTGGATAGAGCACACGTTTCCTAAACGTATGATCCCTGTTCAATTCAGGGTGAGGTCACCATTTAAAAATCAGTCGAGCCTGAAAATTCCAAGAATCGTTTTTCGTTTTCCCGTTGGTACATGTTCTTTACCGCGATCGAAATCCCCTTCAACGCCGAAGTCATTGTCATTCACGACTGCAAATTCCTTTTCTGACATAAAGGCCAGGCCCTCTATCTTCTCCGCAAAATTATAGCCATGTGCATTCAGTGAAAAAACATCTTCAACAGTAATCGTTTTGGCTTGCAGCCCAAGCTTCGTTATCGTTTGCACACCATGTTCGCCGATTTTTCCATTTTGTTCGATGGCGTATAATTCGCCCGCAGGTGAAAACGCCAGGTCGCCGATTTTCTCAACTCCTTCGTGCCGAAATGGATAGCTATACTCGGCTGTGGTTTTCTCAGTTTTCACGTCAAATTCAACAACTACAGCTACTTTGCCCGCAGAAGCGGTTTCAAGTGGGCTTTGCATGATCGCGTAAACTTTTCCACTCCGGAACGCTATACCCTCAAAGCCGCGGTTGATTTTTCTATCTTTTAGCTTTTCAGGCAATGCCTCGAGCACAATTCCCCGGCCATATTTTTTTCGGATTTCTGTCAAAACTGTTTTTGGCAGACTCCCTTTCGGAATGTAGCGTTTCAAAAGCCTTCCTTCGGAATTGAACTTTAATATCGAAGGGCGGTATTCTTCCGCAATCCAGAAGTTACCATCGGAATCAATAGTTAAACCTTCGGCATCAAGCCCCATTAAGTCCGGCGCTAAGGCATCACCTTTGAGATTCACACCCACTTCGTCCGCTTTTTTCAGGTGCTGTTGAGCTATTTTTTTATCGCGGTTTCGTGGCCACTGCGGCCGGCCACTCAGGGCATTTCCCAAGGGATCGGTCAGTAAAATTTCATTTACTACGGCAAGTGTCCTGTCTTTCATATTGGATTTTATTTTTAAAATCCGGGGTTGAAACTCCGGTAATAAAAAAGGTCTGGCATTTTTACCGACCCCCGTAATATACAAGGCTTCGGCGTTAGGGCCCCGATCGGTCAAAGTTAAAAACAGCGCTTCGCCCTGTTCGTTTTTGCTGATGAAATTCAGCGCCGAAAAGCCACCCATATAAATGTTCCCAGAAATCGAACTTCCAATCACTGATGGTTGATCCAGTTCCAGCAAAACTGTGCCTGTAGGTACAGTTTTTTTTTGCGAACTAGAGCAGGCTGAAAGCAAAGTTATAACTAAAACGATGAAAAAAAGGCTATGCATAATCTTCCCCTATCAATGGCCGGATATTATACTTGTTTTTAAATAAGCGAAACTCTTTTTAGTCAGGTTCTTGTTAGTATTGTTATTTTAAGATTTGATTAGGCCCAACTTTTCAATTGCATTGGCTCAAAGCCCGCTATTGAATAGGCTCCGAGGTCCACTTGAATTCAAAATTATTTTTCATTATCGCCCTTTTGCTAATGTTTGCGCTGTTTAGCAGCCCTTCACACAGCTCTACATCGGATGCCACCTCTATCAGCTATCAAACCGAAGCCGGCTTTAAAATTACGCAAGCTGCGGCAAGCGCAGTTTTAAATCGAAATGATTTCAAAAAAAAAGCCCGTTCAGATTACTATGTCGATATCTACGATGGAAAAAACTTTGTATTGAATGATAATCGCTTCAAACTTCGGCTCAAAAGCTCCGCTGACAAATGGAAAGTTCAAGCCAATACCAAAACCACAATTTTGCCAAGCCAGTGCGCCCAGGGTTGGCAGTACAACGTGCTTATTAAGAAAATCGGCGAATTGAAACTCGACAACCAAACAAGGCAGCATTTCGAAAACGCGGTCCATTCACAGTTGGATTTAATTGCCATGGGCCCCGCAACAGCGGTGCAACAGGAAATTATTTCTTTTGATCGATTTATCAGGAGCTTAGCGGTTCCGCTGCTTGATGTATTAATGAAGGTACCTGAAACCGAGCCTTGGTTTTTCGTTGCCAGTTATCAGGCTGAAAAGAACAAGTGGATAGCCAAGATTAAAATCGAAGACAAAGAGGTTGAAGTGTCAATCGGTGAAGTACGCGAATTTGTCGGAAGTACCTTTATCGGCGCTAATTACGAAATAGAATTTCAATTTGAAAATGACGAAATGTCGGTAACTGAATTTAAGTCTGCGGTCTGTTCTTTCCTGCAACAACATGGCTTCGATTTAAAAGATTTCACTGATGGTAGCGTCGACCCGCAGCTCGAAACCCTGCGCCGCCTGAAGCGGTATAATGCCGTTCTCGGACTTTAACCCGGGTCATTTTTCCTGCAGACAGGATTTCAATTCGTTACGGGCCGTATCCAGGATTTCAGTTTCAATTAAGAGCTCGTAGTACTTCAGAGCCTCTTCTTTAATTTCCTCTGGCGTTAGGTCTTCTTTTACGAGGTCTTCATCCCGTTCAACTATTTTTTCGGCCTTGTCTTTTAACAGCCCGAAAATTCCGATAGCGCCTACGATCTCGTCATAAATGCAGGCACTGACAAAGCATGCATCGGGGTATTCTTTTCTAGCAAGGCTTGAGTATTTCGGGTCAGCGAATTGTTTGAACGGCAGATTTTGTTGCCGGCAGACAAATTCGTCTTCGGCAGATTTTTGAATGACCCCGTCCGCCGCAATAACGTCTAACGAAAACCATCTGAGTTCACGTCGCAGCTCATGCAAACCGCTATTCAGGTAATTCATGTCATAATCTGTTTCAAGTAGAATTGTAAGCTGATCAAAAACCGCCCCAATTACAAATTCACGGTCTTTTTTATCCGAAGCCCAGTTGATTTCGCTCATCTCTTCACGCCATAACGCAAAAATTTCTCCGGGGCTTGCATTTTTAATCCACTGCTCTTTTTTAAGGGCTGAAATAAGTTTTTTTGCAGCTGCCACTTGTTCTGCAGGCTTGCTGACATTTTTATACATATCAACATTACCCAGTTGATCTTCCAGGGACTTTGTTGCATCACGGAGATTTATCGCAAATTTCCTAAGCTCTTTGTTTTCCGAGTTCTGATACATTCGACCGAGGCTTTGTAAGTTAAACGCTTTGATTCTGAGGCCAGATCCGGTAAAAACGCCTGCTTGCTCTGCCGGCGGCAGCTGATCAAAATTCTCATTTTTTGCATAAACCGTCTCGATAGCTTTGTAAACCTGATCAATCGCGAATTTAAAACGATTTTCTTGAAGCGATAGTTTGGCGAATCCATTTCGTCCGCAGACCATTAAAATACAAATTAATAAAATTCTGAACTTCATCGTGGCTCCTTGTTAATGCGCTCAGAGAATGCACCAACTGGACCAGATTTGAAATATTAATATATCCTGACTTGCAAGTTTTACATTGTAGATGCTTAAATAATTCAGATGATTCGACAACTTTTTAGTTTTCTGTTTTTCAGTTCTTGTTGCCATTTTGCTTTGGCACTTCCTGCGCGTGTGATGATCATCCGCCACGCCGAAAAAAAACCTTTTTCAGACAGCGATCATCTCTCACCACAAGGGTTCCGCAGGGCTGAAGCCCTAAAAAACCTTTTTAATATTCACCCCGAATACGCCACGCCTCGAATACCGGACCGGCTTTTTGCCGCACGCCATATTCCCGGCGAAAGCTCGCTTCGGTCCGTTGAAACACTCACTCCGATGGCCGCAAGCTTAGGCCTCATTTTGCAAGACAAATGGAGTGCAGCCCGCAGCAGCGAATTCGGCCGCGAACTCCTGAACAACCCTGATTTTGATCGCAATGTGATACTCATCGCCTGGAAACACTCCGCAATAACAAAAATTACGCGAGAGCTGAAGGCACCGTGCAGTTCGGTGTGGAATTCAAATACTTATGATCGCATCTGGCTGATTGATTTTATAGATGGAAAAATCACCTGTAAAGATGTCCCACAGTCGGTCTTGCAGGGAGATTCAACACACGGACTAATTTTTTAAAAACTGAATTGTTTTGCTAAACAAGGCGTTAAGAGTTTGATCTCCCTCAAGATGCAAAACATGTTTGGACTTCGGCCATAGAATTAACTGACAATTGGAAACTGAACTACAAAGCTTTTTTTGAAACTCATTATCAACAAAATTTTCTTCATCCGCCTGATATAAAAGTATTGGGACTCGTATTTTTTGAATAGCTTTTTCAACCAGCTCCGGAACTCGAAGTGCTTCATGAACCCATTGCACTGTCGGACCACCAACAATATATTTGGGATGTATTTTAAGTAAGGATACGTCAAACTCATACCTTGCTCTGGATGATGCAAATAAATTTTCAGAGAAAGGTGCAGGTGCATGAGCGCCGGTCATAGGCGCATAACTTTCAGATAAATCTAAAATGCTTAATATTTTTGAAAAAAATGAGGCCAAAAAATAGGGAATGGGAGTTGTTTTAATCTTAAACATCGGTGCATGCAAAACTATTTTTTCGTAGACACTGGTATCAGCCAATAGCGCAATTGGGGCCCCCATTGAATTGGCAACCAAAAAGTAAGGCTGATCCAATTTGCTTTTTACCTGAGTTAAAAAGGAATTATAATCGTCGACATAAGTTTCAAAAAAATCAATATGGCCTTTATCCGTTTGCGGAAGTAACCTTTCCGACTGTCCTTGTCCCAAATGATCTATTATCGCCACCGAGTAGCCCTTATTTCTAAGAGCTAAACTGTATTCCATCCAATTGAGACTGGACTCCGTACGTCCCGGGCAAATTATAACAGTTCCTAAAGGCTTACCAAATTTGATTTTATCGACGGTGAGTGACGTCCAGTAAATCGAATAATTTTTTTTTGATTTAAAGGATTCATAACTTTTTATTTTGTTAAATAGTTGTGCAGATTGTGCAAGTTTGACGTCGATAAAATCAGCGGTATCTGTGGAAAAACCACGACAAACAGAGAATGAAAAAAGAATGAAAAAATTGAAAAAGTATTTCATAAAACACCATAGCTTTTAGGAAATAGGGACAAATCAGTCGTCATCCCACCCTCAACTAAAAAATTAATTCTGATGGCAAGTAACATTCTGTACTGCGAAAAGGCCCCAAACTTGATTTGAATGGTCATAACCGTCAGCCAAAACAGAATTTACTTTAACCAAGTAAGAATCGAAGATCATCTGATCAACACGAACTTTTGCTTCAAAAACAGTTGTCATGTAAACATCGCGAATACCCTGATCAACCTGATCGATCACTTCTGTATGACTCAATTGAACTAAATCTGATGAAATCCCACACTGTTGTGCCACAACTTCAGTAATCATCTTCTGTTGATAGGCTTCAAATTTAGATCCATGAACTCCTGCTGTTGCAGAAAAAGAAATCGATATTAACACTAACGAAAAAAATATTTTCATTATATTCTCCCTTTAAAGTTTTTGTTTCGAGTTTGTTTTACACTAAGCCAGATTATTGTCGTGTTACGATTTCGTTAAGATGTAAAAATTATACCCAATTTCGTGACTCACTGAGACGTTTAAGGAATCAGCTTTCGTCAACTTCTGTAATATCATGGGATGCCGAGATGGTTTCGGCATTCTTCAATTCGGATTTCATTTTGATAAGAAATGATTTCAAAATAGGCTTTTGACCGGCCAATTCAAAATCCAAACCCGGATGAATGTTGAATACTTCAAGCTTTTTCAAATCCAACGTGATCTTCAGTTTCAGAATAATTCTTCGGATATCATCGATGTAAATGTTTTCAAAGTTGGTCGAAAACAGAAGTTCGCCGTTTTCACTAAGACAATTCAGGCAATTCCGAAGCAAGGTTTCAAGGCTAGTTTCAATTTTAAAAACGCCTTTTTCGCCGCGCGAAAAGGAAGGCGGATCGCAAATAATAAGATCGTATTTGATTTGTTTCTTTAGGCTGCTTTCAAGAAAATCAAGACTGTCCCGCAGTAAAAATCTAAATTTCGTCGGATCGAGCTGATTAATTTCAAAATTTTTCCGGCCCCAGTTGAGAACATTTTTATTGGTGTCGATCGAAGTAACCTGTGTGGCACCGCCAAGTGCTGCCGCGACGCTGAAGCCACAGGTGTAAGAAAACAGATTCAGTACTTCGCGACCCTTTGAGTTGTTCAGCACCCAATTGCGCTGCAGCCGCTGATCTAAGAACAGACCGAAGGACTGTCCTGAATCGGACCGCATTTCGTAGTTGATGTTATTTTCCCTGGCTACCCAAATTTTTTCAGAATTTTCTGCGCCGATAAAAAGTTGAGATTTATTTAAGGGATCTTTGCCGCGATTATGCATAAGACGTACAAAAATTGATTTCTTTAAAACTTCAGCATACTGCGAAAATGTTCTTAAATTTGCGTCGGTCCACTGTTCATTGAAAGAGGATAGTATTAAGTAATTTCCGAATTGATCGATTGTAAAGCCCGCGTTCTCTTCTTTGCCGTGCAGCAGCCGGAAGCACTGGTTATCAGCTACAGTGGCAGAGAACAGACGTCTTCGACGGTCTGCTTCAAAGAGTGCTTTTGTCAGCATGCGCTCCGCCAATAAATCCAGGTTTTCAAAGTAAGGCGGGGCTATTGATGTAATAACAATTCCATTCGGAAATTCTATTCGGTGATTATGGAGACACAAAAAATCATATCTTGCACCGGTATATTTTTCGTCGCCCAGAATCGGAATTCCTGCGGCTTTGGCATGAATGCGGATCTGGTGATTGCGGCCCGTCAGCGGATTAGCCTGCCAAAGTTCGTAATCTTTGTTTTTTCTGAGCAGCTTCAATAATGTTTTAGCTTCGAGTTCGCGGGCTTTATGAAGTATCGACTGATCAATTTCAAAATTTTCTTTTACCGATTTTGCCGCCGTCACAAACCAATAGGTTTTCTTAACTTGGCGATCGAAAAAATAAGCCGCATATTTTTTTGCAGCCTCAGGCGACTTAGCAAAAATAATTACGCCCGTGGTGGTCTGATCGAGACGATGCACGATGTAAAGACGTTCTTGACGCTGTTTTTCGTAAATTTCAATCAAACCATCCTGAATGAAATCACCATTACCGGCCTTTGCTTCATTGGTGTGGCTATTGATCCCGTATGGCTTATCGACGGCGATAATTTCGCTATCCTCAAACAAGACCGTCAATAAAAAATCAGGCAATCTTAAAAAATTCATCACTCTTCTTCCCCGTTTTTGACGATGCGGAACTCTACTGTATTACCGATAGAAATTTAATCAGTTTGGCCGCGATTAAAAAACTTACACGACCCAAAACTGCAAAATTACCCGGCCACCTCCGTTAAATACCCGCAACACCGGGCTTTTAAGGCTCTCAAACAACTTTCTTTTCTGCTCATTCAGGCCCCTATTATGCAGTTCATGCTTCAGGAACAAACTGGAGGATTATGACGACCTTAAAATCGTTAGCTTACAAAAAGGTGCTCGTACTCAAGATGAACGTAAGCCTGTTCGAAGCCGCAAAAGCCCTTGAAAGCAAATCCGTCGGCTGCGCGCTCGTTTCCGACGGCAAAGGCCAGATTGTCGGAATCATTACTGACCGGGATATCGCCTGCCGCGGAATCGGTTCTAAAATGAGTGCCTCAGAAAAAATTAGTTCGCTTGTTCATAATGATTTGATCTACATCGGTGAAAACCGCTCAATTTCAGACGCAACGAAAATTATGCAGCACTTCGGAATCAGGCGGCTGCCGGTCATCAAAACCGGCCCTGCCGGCAAAAGCAAATGCATCGGTATTCTCAGCTTTGATGATCTGGTGTTCTCGGGTGATGTTCCGCTGGACGAATTGGCAGAAATCATACGCAGCCAGATGAGTCGTCCTAGAAAAAAACCTGCTAAAAATCCGCCTGAGTTGTTCTTTTTGCCAAAAGAATTGCAGCCAATATCAACCCCGATCTGATAGGAACATGGACAAAATTAATTTTATTCTAAGTTTACTCCTGCTGCTGTCGTTGATGTTTTCCTGCGAGGATGTTGTGCGGGATCCGGCGGCAACCACGCAACAGTTACAGCTTGATGAGGCCCGCCAAAATCTCGATTCCCACAAGCGCAATCTAGACGCGGTGAAAGCTCAACTTGCGCAGCAGTCTCAGCAATATGAATTGGTTTACCCGGCGCAGATCGCGGCTTACAACACGCAAATTCAAAATTTTACCGACGTTCTGCAGACTCTTAAAGAGGCCGAAAGCAATGTGAATCAGGCAACTGCAGCCGCCCTTCGCACACAAAGCAGTGCGGCCCAGGCTGCACGTGACCAGATTGAGCCGCAAATTACACAACTTGAAAGCGACATCTTTCAGACAAAGCAGCAAATCTATGTCTGGACCAACAACACTTTTACACTAACACCTGAGCAACGCCAACTGCTGACAAATCTTCAGAACACGCTGGGGTACCAACAACAACAGCTCGATATCCTGAAGGCTGAACGAGTGAACATCTCGGCTCAGATCCTATCTCAGAACCTTTTAATTGATTCGTCCGCACAACAACAAAAGACCGACATTGCCAACGAGCAGGCCATCTTGCAGAACGAAATTTTTACATTAAGAGGCGAAATTGATAGGTTGCGGAATTTCTATTCGCAGACCCGCATGAGCCTTGTACCGCTGAACCAGCAGCTTGAACAGGCCCAGAAGTTATACGACGATCAACAGCGACGGGTTCGGGAGCTTGATGCCACACTGATTCCGAAGTGAAAAAGAGTCTTAAATGGCTTTTCCAATTGCCAAAAATAACCACTTTGGGGTAATTCTGAATGCCTTAAAGGACGTGCCCATGCGAACAATCTCGATTCAAAGAGAAAATGGAAGTTCGGTTGCCATTTCAGCAGTTCCGGTCGACGAAGTCGGCGCCTGCGAACGGGCCGATTTTTTTACAAAACGGAGTATTAAAAAAGATTCCAAGCTGACTGCTCTTTATCTGGCTTTAAGCATGTGCGACCTCACAACTCTGGAAGGCTCAGACACTCCCGGCCGAATTGTGCAATTGTGCGCAAAGGCGCGCAACCCCGTGCCCCCCGATCTGATTAAACCTTATCTTCTGAAAAAAAATCTGGCCCCGATTCCTTCGGTGGCCGCAGTTTGCGTTTATCCTTCGATGGTGCCAATTGCGGTGAAGGCCCTTGCTGGAAGCTCAATCGGAATTGCTTCGGTTGCTACGGCCTTCCCATCTGGACAGGCACCATTAGAAATCAAAATTGAAGACACACGTTTTGCCGTCGAAAAAGGAGCCTCCGAAATTGATATGGTGATTAATCGCGGCGCTTTTTTATCTGGCCGGTATCAGGAAGTTTTCGATGAGATCGTTGAGATCAAGCGGGCTAGCGGTAATGCGCACCTGAAAGTCATTCTCGAAACCGGAGAACTGGGTTCTTACGACCACGTCAGACTGGCTTCTGATATTGCCATCGAAGCCGGTGCCGACTTTATTAAAACCTCTACCGGAAAAATCACACCTGCAGCCACACTGCCGGTTACACTTGTTATGTTGCAGGCAATAGCCGATCATTACAAGCGCACCGGAAAGAAAGTCGGAATGAAACCGGCCGGCGGAATCCGCACCTCTAAGCAGGCCATTCATTATCTTTGCATGGTGCGGGAAACTCTTGGGCATGAATGGTTAACACCGGATTTATTCCGCTTCGGCGCCAGTGCGCTGGTTAATGATCTATTGAAACAGATTTATAAAGAACTTACCGGCACTTATTATTACGACAAAGTTTTTTCACTTGATTAAAAGGACTAATATGCAGACGTCAGTACAAAATAAAAATAATCAGGTACAGGCCGCAACAGAAACCGGCCCGGCTTCGACTTTTGATTATGCGCCATCAATAGAAGCTACCGACATCGTTAAAATATCGCCGCGAAATAAATTATTTATTAACGGAAAATTTACAGATGCTTCAAGCGGTAAATATTTTAAAACAATTAATCCGGCAACCGAAGAGTCGCTGGCCGAAATTTCCGAAGCCAATGCCAAAGACGTAGATAAGGCGGTTAAGGCTGCCCGCAAGGCATTTACCTCGTGGTCGAAGTTGTCAGGCCGGGAGCGTGGCAAATATCTTTTTAAAATTGCCCGCATCATTCAGGAACGTTCGCGCGAATTAGCTGTGCTTGAAACGCTCGATAACGGTAAGCCCATCCGCGAATCGCGAGACATCGACCTGCCGCTGGTTGCGGCCCACTTTTTCTATTACGCCGGCTGGGCCGACAAACTCCAATATGCAGTTCCGGGAAAAAACCCGAAACCGCTTGGCGTCGTCGGCCAGATTATTCCGTGGAATTTTCCGCTTTTGATGGCGGCTTGGAAAATAGCGCCGGCACTGGCCTGCGGCAATACTGTTGTGCTGAAGCCTGCCGAAACTACTTCACTTTCGTGTCTGCTGTTGGCTGAAATTCTTCAGGAAGCCGGCCTGCCAGACGGAGTCGTGAACATCATTACGGGTGCCGGCGAAACCGGAGCCGCATTAGTTGCTCACCCTGATATTAATAAAATCGCTTTCACCGGTTCAACCGATGTGGGCCGAATGATTCTTAAATCAGTTGCTCACACCGATAAAAAACTTACGCTTGAACTTGGCGGAAAATCTGCGCACATCGTTTTTGAAGATGCCGCAATTGACCAGGCAGTTGAGGGTGTAATCAATGGTATCTTTTTCAATCAGGGCCACGTTTGCTGTGCGGGTTCACGCCTGTTACTTGAAGAGTCTGTTGCTGATACATTTGTAGAAAAGCTGAAAACCCGAATGGAAAAACTGCGTGTAGGTAATCCACTTGATAAGAATACCGACATCGGCGCAATCAATTCAGATTCGGAATTGCAGAAAATCCGAAAACTCGTTGAAACCGGAAAGTCCGAAGGCGGCGAATATTTCGAACCTCCAAAACTTGCGTTACCAACAAAAGGTTTTTACCAGAAGCCCTGTTTTTTCAATAAAGTTTCTTCGGCCTTTACTCTTAGCCGAGTTGAGGTTTTCGGTCCGGTCCTTTCAATATCGACTTTCAGAACACAAGCTGAGGCTGTGCTTAAAGCCAACGACACACCTTATGGCTTGGCTGCGGGAATCTGGTCAGAAAAAGGTTCAAAAATTCACAAAACCGCGCAAGGCCTCAAAGCCGGTGTGATTTGGGCCAACACTTATAATAAATTCGATCCTACTTCACCTTTCGGTGGATACAATGAAAGCGGCTGGGGCCGCGAAGGCGGACGACATGGTCTTCTGCCTTACCTGGAGGTTTAATGAAAATCGCAAAAACGATCAAACTTTTTATCGGTGGCGAGTTTCCTCGAACTGAATCCGGACGAAGCGTTCCGGTTTATATTTACAAAACTAAAAAACTTTACGCTAACGTGTGTCTGGCATCGCGGAAAGATCTTCGCAATGCCGTAACAGCTGCACAATCGGCACAGGCCGGCTGGCAGAATAAATCAGCCTACAACCGCAGCCAGATTCTTTATCGTATGGCAGAAATGACCGAAGGTAAGCGACAGGAATTTATTGAAACTCTCACCGCAACCCTTGGACTTTCAAAAAGCAACGCTGGCAAGTCTGTTGATAAAGCTATTGACGCTTTGATTTACTACGCCGGTTTTGCCGACAAGTATCAGCAAGTCATGGGCTCAGTAAATCCTGTCAGTGGGCCTCATCACAATTTTACTTCGACCGAAGCGGTCGGGCTTGTCGGGCTGATTTGCAATGCTAAGTTTGAACTCTCAGAGGTTGTTGCACAGATTGCCGCAATTATTTCATCAGGAAATTCTCTCGTGGCATTGCTCGGCAGCGATGGCAGCGCGCTTTTGGCGCCGCTTGCCGAAGTTTTTGCAACTTCGGATTTGCCAAAAGGCGTGGTCAATTTGCTGACTGGCAGTACAGAAGAACTTTTCCGCCAATTCGGCTCGCATATGGAAATTCAGTCGTTAAGTTGTCAGTTGAAAGACCGAAAAATTCTCGGGGAACTCCGCACAATGGCGGCAGCCAATATGAAGCGAATTGTACCTCCGGTAAAAGATCAGCTCTCGCTTGAGCACCTGGTCAGCTACGTGGAATTTAAAACGGTCTGGCATCCGATCGGTCAATAACGCCACACTGTTTTTTCCTCCCTCAATGGTATAAGTATTGCTCCTTTAGTTGGTTCAGAACCAAACAGGGAGTTTCTATGAAACCGCAATCCGCCTTTGAACATCCGCAGAAAAAAAATGTCAGTTTACAGGAACTTTCGCAGATTTTAGAATCCATAGGCCAGGTTTGGGTGTCGGATATTATGCAAAAGAATCCTATCACTATTAATCAAAATGAAAATCTCGATACCGCTACAGGCTTGCTGTCCGATAATAATTTCCGGCACTTGCCCGTCATCAATAACGACGGAGACATTCAAGGAATAATTTCTGATCGCGACCTGCTGAATGCGATTCTGCGAATCCCGCCGGGTCAACTTCTTGATCGCATCGAAAACCCGTGGAACTCAGCCAAAGTCAGCAGTGTTATGTCGAAAACCCCGGAAACCGTCAGCCCCGATACAAATTTGATGGACGCCGGTGCGATTCTTCTTGAAAATAAAATCAGTTGCCTGCCGGTTGTTGAAGGCGATCATCTGGTCGGAATTATTACCAGCTCAGATTTTGTCAGGCTTGTCAGTCAGGGGTCGGGAGTCTGAAAGTGGAATTAAAATCAAAAGCTTTCGCGGAAGGCGCCGTCATTCCAAAAAAATACAGTTGCGAAGGCAGCAATATTTCGCCGCCGCTTTCATGGCGAAATTTTCCGCCCGAGACAAAAAGCTTTGCGTTGATTGTTGATTCAGTGCCCCGAATCTTGCTGGTAAAGATAATCTCTGGTGAGTGGTACTGAATCCACCTGCTTTGCAATCTGGAGATGAAAAACCATATTGCCCCAATGCTCAAATGAAGCTTCGGCCCCTGTCAGATAAAATTCCCACATTCTGCAGAAACGACTGTCGTAAATTTTCCGGATATCCTCAAGATTTTCGTAGAATCGGTATCGCCACTCCTGCAGGGTGCGAGCATAGTGCATCCGCAGCACCTCAATGTCGGTAATATGCATATTGCTTTTTTCAACATGCGGAATAACCTCAGACAGCGCCGGAATGTAACCGCCCGGAAATATATATTTACGGATCCACGCATTCGTTGAAGCCGGCCCCTGAGCGCGCCCAATCGAATGCAAGAGCATTACCCCGTCTTCTTTCAACAAACTGTTTACCTTCTGAAAAAATGCGGGGTATTGATCAATCCCCACGTGTTCAAACATACCTACTGAAACAATTCGATCATACGTTCCTTCTTCCGGCTGCAATTCGCGATAATCGGCCAGTTCAAACTTAACGAGCTCGCTGACGCCTTCTTTTCTGGCCCGCATTTTTGCAACTTTAAGCTGCTCAGTCGATAGCGTGATTCCTTTCACGCGCGCACCTTTTTGCTTCGCGATTTCACAGGCAAGAGCGCCCCAGCCGCAGCCGATATCCAGCACTTCATCATCAGATTCAATCAGCAGTTTTTTAACGATATGCTGCATCTTTAATTTTTGCGCTTCTTCAAGAGTTTGGTCAGAGTCGGTAAAATAGGCGCACGAGTACTGCTTATCTTCATCAAGAAACAAACTGTAAAACTCAGACGACAGGTCATAGTGATGTTTTACATTCCGGGTAGAATTCGGAATTGTATTGAGTTGCCAAAGACGGCGGACCAAATAGTTTCCGTTATCAAGAAAACGGAGCCAGCCCTGTGGCAATTTAGTGCCCGTGTTGCAAAAAAGGATTTCAAAGAAATCTTTCAACGTACCTTCTTCGATCGTCAACTTTCCGTCCATATAGGCTTCACCGATATAGAGCTCGGGGTTCAACGCCAGTTTATGGTACAGCGACGAATCCGTCAGGCGAATGGTAACACTCGGTGAACCGAAATCCCCGAATCGGTGGGTTTTACCGGTT
>JANOJH010000618.1:0-1056 GCA_031408135.1 Bdellovibrio sp.
TGTGCAGTATGGAGTTAGGTATAGCAATTTTAATTATTTGGGAGGGAAAGTGTATCACTATGGAGACACTATCAAAGGAATGGAAAAGCCTTTGGTTTCCATTACAGAAAAAGATACATGGGAGCCTATTAAATCCTTTGGAAATCTTGAGCCGAGGGCTTCCTTTCGATATCAGTTAACAAAAACTGCCTCCATAAAAGGAAGTTATAACCGTATGAATCAATACATCCATTTGATCTCGAACACTACTGCTTCAATACCCATTGATGTGTGGCAGCCATCCACCAACAATATTAAACCGCAGCAGGCAGATCAGGTTGCACTTGGGTATTTTAAGAACATCAAGGAAAGCCGATATGAGACCTCGGCAGAGGTTTACTACAAATGGATTAATAACCAGGTGGAGTACATTAATAGTGCCGACATATTTATCAATAGATTCCTTGAGTCACAGTTACTTTCAGGTATTGGTCGCGCCTACGGACTAGAACTCTATGCCAAGAAAAATACAGGACGATTGACTGGATGGGTGAGTTATACACTAGGAAAATCTGAGATGAAAGTAGACGGTATTAACTATGGCGTTGATCAGAAAAATCGCGTGGGCAACTGGTACCCTACACGATTTGATCAGCGACATAACGCAAAAGCTGCTGCATTTTATGATATCAATAAAAAGGTTTCTTTATCCGCGAATTTCAGTTTTATAACCGGTACACCCACTACCTATCCAACAGACAGGATAACGGTAGCAGGCTATGTCATTCCATATATAAGTGGAAGTGAGCGGAATAATTTTAGGATACCGAACTATCACCGATTAGATGTGGCTGTTGCGTTCAACAATATCTGGAGAGGAAAGAAAGGACGCAAGGGTGAAGATAACCTGGTTGTTTCCATCTATAATGTGTATGCACGGAAAAATCCTTTCAGCGTATACACATTATAGATGGAAACAACCAGGTTATCCTCACCCTTGCGTCCTTTCTTTCCTCTCCAGATATTGTTGAACGCAACAGCCACATCTAATCGGTGATAGTTCGGGATCCTAAAATT
>JANOJH010000628.1:0-1241 GCA_031408135.1 Bdellovibrio sp.
GTATTGTGATGTCCAATTGGTCGAGAGGATTTGGGGTAAATAAAATATTTGGTGCCAAGACAAAGAAGATTCCAACGGTAGATATTTCATTGGAAGACTACGGTATGCTGTATCGGTTAACTGAATCAGGCAAGACGCCAAAGATCAGCGTGCTTACTGATTCTAAAGAGAAAGGTATTGTGCCAACATTTAATACAATCGCAGAAATAAAAGGAAGTGAAAAACCGGATGAGTATGTGATGTTATCCGCGCATTTCGATTCATGGGATGGAGCCACAGGCGCTACTGATAATGGCACTGGAACATTGACCATGATGGAAGCAATGCGTATTTTGAAAAAATTATATCCTAACCCTAAGAGAACAATTTTGGTAGGTCATTGGGGAAGCGAAGAACAAGGACTAAATGGTTCGCGTGCATTTGTAGAAGACCATCCTGAAATAGTCGCAAACCTTCAGGTACTTTTTAATCAGGATAATGGAACAGGAAGAGTAATCAATATTTCAGGTCAGGGCTTTTTGAATTCCTATGATTACATCGGGCGCTGGTTGACTAAAGTGCCAGATAATATTAAGAAAGATATTGAGACAAAATTTCCTGGTGCGCCTGGTGGTGGAGGTTCTGACTTTGCATCATTCGTTGCAGTTGGTGCGCCTGCTTTTTCGTTAAGTTCGTTGAACTGGTCGTATGGAACATATACGTGGCACACCAATCGCGACACATATGATAAGATTGTGTTTGATGATGTTCGCAACAATGCCATCTTAGCGGCTATTCTTGTTTACATGGCAAGTGAAGACCCCACTAAGACATCGCGTGAAAAAAGCCTGATGCCTATTGATTCTAAAACTGGCGACCGCAGCAAATGGCCTGAGCAAAAGAAAGCAACACGTAAAGGTGGGTTAGATTGAAAGATGATTCTCGTCTGGTCGAAAGGCCTGACCTCACAACAAGAATCAAAATTGAAGAATGATGAATTGGAATAACATTTTAATAGGTCTGGGTTTTATTGTTTTTGGATTGATCATGTATGTCTATGATTCTGAGAATAAAGATAAGAGAGATAAGGGATACGGTGACACATTGCTACTGAGCGGAATATGGGGATCCATTATGGCAGGTATTCTTTTAATCATTTATGCCTTGCTCAATTAGAGATCAGCATGAGTTCAGAGTGGGGCAGTTGAACTTGAAGAAAAGTAAGTGAACAGTCAGTTCTTGCAGAGTCTTACGCATCGGGG
>JANOJH010000659.1:0-1214 GCA_031408135.1 Bdellovibrio sp.
CCAGCGAAAAGATTTTTTATGCCCAATTCAATTTTTAGATTTTGTGGATTGCGGCTCGCAGCTGTCCAATCCAAAATAAAACTCTGAATGGGGAAAAGAGGCTGCATCAATTCAAGACGAACTTCGTAAGGCTCTTGTTGACTTTCCTTTACACCCACCAAAATGGAGCCAGTTGCCAGGTCAGGTAAAGAGATCGCACGATTGACATATAAAGTATCCAATGCCTGATCGGGGCCAAGGATGCTGAAAATTTTAAAGGCAGAGGAAATAGGCAAAGGACAACCTGTCGCTGCCGATTGATCTTGCATAATCCTAATTTGATAATCCCCCTTATCCAGTCCAGTTAGTGGTACATTTCCTAAAGCCTGTAGCGTAGTAATTATTCCACTCTTGGCAACCAAGCCTTGCTTTACAATTTCATAATTGAAATTGATCAAGGAAGCTCCCCTAATGGCCGAAAGAGTTACCAATCCTTTGTCCTCAAAGCACAAAATATTAGTGCTTGTAAAATTGAAGTCAACTTGGTCTGGACCGGCACTGATTGACACTGAGGTTTTGGAAGGGCACAGCGCTCCTACTGATTTGACATAAATCTGATACGTAGCTTTTGACAAATTATTAAAAACCTGAGTGCCCGTGCCTGAAGATATTACATCAACAAATGATGCAGGCGGATTTACTGGATCCGTTGTAATTCCAACCTGAAATGAACCCGATGAATTAATAGCCACTAAGATACCTCCATTAGAGCCATTGGATGAGCAATCGGGATTAATTGCCCCTGCAACAAAGTCTACATATCCTGGGAAGGTAATCGGAACAATAAAATCTTTTGAGCATGAATTTGCATCGGTAATGGTCAACGTATGATTGCCACCAGCCAATCCGCTAACTCTATTATTTGAAGGCAGCGCAATAGGAGAGCCATCCAGTTTAAATGTGTAAGGTGAAGTGCCACCTGAAATGGTGCCCACCAAAATGCTTCCATCGTTATTACTGCACGTTGCGTTTGTAACGGTTGTGGTTGCAGTGATGTCAGAAGATTGGCCTATTCTCACAGTCACACCGGCAAAACAAGGATCACTGGAATTTCTTCTGACACTGATCACCCTATCAAATGAAGGCGCAGCACCTGCTGGTATATTATTTATTTGGTTTCCTGCTGTAAATGTTGTCCACGTGATGCCGTCCAATGACCACTCCAATACGTTGCC
>JANOJH010000668.1:0-4975 GCA_031408135.1 Bdellovibrio sp.
TAAAAATTCGGAGGATAGTTTAAAGGCCATATTCGATCATCCTGTGAAGTATGAATCCATCGAGGGCATTTAAAGCTTGTTTTTGATTTAAGTCCAAGTATCGCCCCGAAAGTGGTCATTTGCCGTTCAGGTGGCGCAAGCTGATCCCGCACGAAGTTTTGAAGTTATTGAAAGATAGGCTTAAGTCTTTTCAGTCACACAATCCACAAAGTACTTTTTTATACCGTTATGATTCTCGGTAACGAGCCCGTGGACGTCGGTTTCAAAGCCCGGGAACTGGTGATTGAAATCCCGCGCAAATTTCAGGTAGTTAACAATCGCTTT
The DNA here is from genome assembly GCA_031408135.1 of Bdellovibrio sp. GTDB lineage: Bacteria > Bdellovibrionota > Bdellovibrionia > Bdellovibrionales > Bdellovibrionaceae > Pseudobdellovibrio. Next base: position 325 of record JANOJH010000668.1, read on the forward strand.
ATTGAAGCGCTCTCCGGGCACCAACAAGGGAATTCCCGGGGGATAGGGGGTTAACAACACGGCCGTGACTTGGCCTTCGAGGTTGTCGATCTCGATACGTTCAATTTCTTCGTGCGCGATCTTAGCGAAGGCGTCAGAGGGTTTCATCGCGGGCGTGATTTCGGAAACATAAATCTCGGTTGTCATCCGGGCAAGATCACCGGCTTTGTACTCGTCATGAATTTGCTGACAGAGGTCTTTTAAACCCAGCTTTTGATAGCACGAGTGGGCACCGGCGAATTTCGGAATAATTTTAACTAACAATTCGTTGTTGTCGTAATCCATTTTGAATTTTTGCAATGTTTCAATGATCTTGTTCCATTTTCCTTTGGTGGTTCCGATAGTGAACATCACAAAAAATGAATAGAGGCCGCATTTTTCCACCACAATTCCGTTTTCAAGCAGATATTTGGCAACAATACTTGCTGGAATACCTTCAGTGGCGAAGTTACCGTTTACATCGAGGCCTTGGGTCAGGACAGTGGTTTTAATCGGATCCAGAATATTGAAATCAGGGCTGACCTCGCCGAATCCGTGCCACTTTTCATTGGGCTTTAAAATCCAGTTTTCGCGCGAGCCAATTCCTTCAGGTGGCAAGTTGTCTGGCCCCCATACTTTGAATCCAAGTTTGCTTTCGAGCGGGCGCATCGCCCGGCGGAAGTCCATGGCTTCAAGTAGGCTTTCTTCAACCAACGTTTTTCCGCTTGGTCCGTCCATCATCGCGGCCGAGACGTCGCACGAGGCAATGATTGAATACAGCGGGCTGGTGGTTGTGTGCATGAGGTAGGCTTCGTTGAATACAAAACGGTTGAGCTTTTTAGCTTCAGAATCCTGAACGAGTATCTGCGACGCCTGACTGAGGCCGGCCAGCATTTTATGTGTTGATTGGGTTGCGAAAATCAAAGATTCCTTGGCGCGCGGGCGGTTGGTGCCGATAGCGTGCATGTTTTTATAGAAGTCGTGGAAGGCCGCATGCGGTAACCAAGCTTCGTCAAAGTGAAGTGCGTTGATTTTTCCGTCGAGTTTATTTTTAATGGTTTCGACATTATAGCTGATTCCATCATACGTGGATTGCGTCAGCGTTAAGATACGGGGCTTTTTGGTTTTATCTTTGATGAACGGGTGCTTTTCGATTTTCTTCTGGATATTTTCAAAAGAAAACTCACTTTCTGGGATAGGACCGATAATTCCATAGTGGTTGCGGGTGGGAGACAGGTAAATAGGGATAGCTCCTGTCATCATAATAGCGTGGAGATTTGATTTGTGACAGTTGCGATCCACGATGACGATGTCATCGGGGCCCACAGTTGCGTGCCAGACAATTTTGTTGGAGGTTGAGGTGCCATTTGTCACAAAGAAGAGATGATCGGCATTAAATATCCTAGCTGCATTTTTTTCAGATGCCGCGATCGGGCCGGTGTGCTCAAGCAACTGACCAAGTTCTTCCACAGCGTTGCAGACATCGGCCTTTAATAAATTTTCACCGAAAAATTTGTGGAATAGTTTTCCAACCGGAGACTTCAGGAATGCGGCTCCGCCTGAATGGCCCGGACAGTGCCATGAGGCGGCACCGTTTTCGACATAATTCATAAGTGCGTGAAAGAATGGCGGGGCAGCGGTTTCCGGGGTTTTTGCAATGGCTGGACTTTTCCGCAATATTTTTTTTACTTCTTCTTTTGTATTGATAGATTTCATCGCAGCCTCCTTCTATACGACTAATTATGCAACACTTTCTATTAAATGCAATAAAATAGTTGACGGCGGCGCCAATTGGCATAATTATGCATTGAAGAGCATAATTATGCACGAACGAAAGGAGCAGGAAAATGGCTGTAACAATTAAATCTAATCGCATTACTTGTTCGATTGTTGGTGCGCGTGGTTACTCGGGAATTGAGCTTGCGCGGATTTTACTGCAGCATCCTTCTGCTGAACTTAAATACTGTTTTGCAACTTCTGAATTCAGGCTTACGGATTATCTGAACTCTGCGGCCGCAACAAAAGTGATTTGTCTGACAGACGATAAGCTGCAAGTGCATTTGACGGATGTGGTTTTTTTGGCAACGCCTGCTGAGGTGTCGCTGAAACTGGCTCCTGTTATAGTGGCTGCCGGAAAAAAAGTAATAGATTTAAGCGGTGCTTTCCGTTTGAAAGAGAGCAGCTACCCGCAATGGTATGGGTTTTCTCATACGGAAGAGGCATTGCTTAAAAAAGCTCAATACGGTTTATTGCCGTGGGCGGGGCCTGCACAAAATGAATTGGTCGCAAACCCGGGATGTTTTGCTACGGCCGTTGCGATGGCTTTGATTCCGTTAATAAAGGAAAAAGTCCTCTCGACTGAAAATATCGTGATTGATGCAAAGTCGGGCGCGACCGGCGCCGGAAAAAAAGCTGCTGAAAAGCTTTTATTTGCGGAAGTGGACGGCGAGTGTCTGCCGTACAAGGTAGGTTGCCATCAGCATTACCCGGAAATTGTCGAAGCGATTGCCGCTTTCACCGGTATTTCCTTAGACGCACATTTTACAACCAGTTTGCTGCCGATTCGACGCGGAATAATCGCCGGGATTTACGGGCGCTTGGCTGCAGGTAAAACAATTGCAGATATTGAAGGCGCCCTGACCAAAGCTTACCGCGACTATCCGTTAGTGAGCTTTGCGACTATAGAAAAAAACTCAAACCTGCTTTTACTGAAAAGAGTGATTGGCACCGGCAAGACGCACATCAGTTTTGAAGTGCAAGGTGACAAAGTTTTTGTTTTTTCATGCATAGATAATTTAATGAAGGGCGCTGCAAGTCAGGCCGTTGAAAACTTTAACCGGATTTCAGATTTACCGAAGGGCGCTGGAGTCGATGGATTGGAGGCAATGATATGACTATAGGACCAGGGGTGCGACGTACCCCATTACCCAAAGGATTTTTAGCAAGCGGAGTTAACTGCGGCGTTCGCCGCTACCGTCCCGACATGGGAGTACTGATTTCAGAAGTTCCGGCAGTAGCTGCTGGCGTTTTTACTCTGAGCGAGTGCCGAGCGGCACCGGTTCGTTACACGCAGGCACTTTTGCCGGCGGATAATATCCGCGCGATTCTGACAAACTCGGGTCAGGCGAACGCGGCAACGGGTGCTATCGGCGTTGAGAAAAACTTAATGATGGTTTCCGCTCTGGCTAAGAGTCTTGGTTGTGATCAAAATCAGGTGCTTGTAGCCAGTACCGGTAAAATCGGCGAGCAGCTCGACACCGATAAAATTCTGCCAGCGATGCCGGAACTGGTTTCGCGGGCAAATGACTGCGCGGAAAGTTTTGCAACCGCGATTCTGACGACTGATCTGGTTCCTAAAACGGTATCGGCGCTGGTGACTCTTTCAACCGGGCAGGTACGGATTACCGGAATCAGCAAGGGTTCCGGAATGATTCATCCGAATATGGCAACGATGCTCGGCTACATTTTAACAGATGCTAAATTGACCAAAGAACATGCGGCAACTTTGATAAAGAAAACCGCAGATGTCAGCTTTAACATGATCAGCGTGGATGGTGATACATCAACAAATGACTGTTGCTTCATCGTTGCAAACGGTGCTTCAGGCGTTGCACTCGAAAACGAAAAGGACATTCAAAAATTTGAAGCCATCGTTGAAGACATCGCGATCTTTTTGGCTAAATCCATTGCCGCCGACGGTGAAGGCGCATCGAAATTGATTGAAGTTTCAATCAAGGGTTCGGACGATTTAATTTTAGCCAGAAAGGCGGCAAGGGGTGTTACACTTTCTCCGCTGGTAAAAACGGCGGTGCATGGTGAAGATCCGAATTGGGGCCGGATTCTGGCAAGGCTCGGGGCCGAAGGAATTCCCACCGCGCAATTAGATAAGATGACGCTGAAGTTGCAAGGTGTTTTGCTGTTTGAAAAAGGCCAGCCGGTACCGTTTGTTCATGCAGAGGTAAAGGCGCTGTTGAAGCAATCAATCGTAAAAATAGAAATCAATTTGAATTCGGGTAAACAGAGCGCCACAGCCTGGGGCTGCGATCTTTCACGGAAGTATGTAGACATCAATACGGAGTATTGTTGATGAAAGTTACGGAGTATTCATGATGAAACCGATCGTCGTAATTAAATTAGGCGGCTCATCGCTGCAGAATTCTGAAACGGTTCAGCAGTTGGCCGCATTGATAAAAGGGTACCAGAAACGCCGCAACCGCGTGGTGCTGGTGCATGGCGGAGGTCCGGCCATAAATGCCGAGTTGACCCGTCAGAATATCGAATGGCAGTTTATCAATGGCCAACGGCAGACAACGCCCGCAATGATGACGGTTATAGATCGCGTTCTGACAAATGAAGTGAACGGCAATCTGGTTGATAATCTGAAACAGGCGGGCGTATCTGCAATTGGTCTTTCGGGCGCCACGGCGGAAATTTTATTTTGCTCGCAGGCTACTGAAGAATTAATGTGCGTCGGAAAAGTCGAAACTGTGAACACAGCAGGGCTTGTTGAAATACTGAATCAGTTCGGGGCCAAGGTTCCGGTGATTGCACCCATCGGTTATGGCGCTAACGGCGAAAAATTCAATATCAATGCCGACTGGGCGGCCTGCCAGATTGCAGTGGCGCTGGATGC
>JANOJH010000695.1:0-10826 GCA_031408135.1 Bdellovibrio sp.
AATCTGGCCACGACCGCGCACGAAAATCTAAAGCAACACAAGTTTCGTTGTTTCCAGCTATGAATGCACACGCGTTGCTTGCATTAGTTGAACGAAATAACTCATTGCCGGTTCCATCGCAGAATTTCAATGACTCACAAACCTATCAGGCCGACATTTCCGAAGTCTTCGGAGAAAATGGAAACAAGAACTGGGCTTATCACCGTGAAATTTACAGACGTATTGATGCCAACCTCAGTTTTGATTCGATACTTGCGCAATACAATCATTTCGGGCGTGTTTATATTCAGTTTAAAGTAAATGAAGGTGGATTTCTTGACGTTGAAAATCTAAAAGCTGATGCCGGTGATCCGATTTTAAAAGTTCATGTTCTGCGTGCGATAAAAAAATCTTTACTGCAGCCGTTTGAAAACATACATCGCGAAAAACTTTTTGAACTAGGATTTTTTCAGGCTGAATTTAATTTTAATTATGGGACCTATAAGAATAATTTTTCAAAGCAGGTGAATTTTGGAAGACCTGTGTTTGTTTTCAACAGGACCACGCAGGAAAAGCCAATTGAGAAGAGACTATTAAGTTATCTGGCTGCTGAGGGAGTTCTCGGTAATCCGTTTCTACTTTCTGAAAGGCTGGAAAAGTACAATAAAAAGAAGCACTTAGAAGCAATTCAATTTGACCCGTTTGAAAATTACAGACGCGACGCTTTTTATTTACTTTAGGCTTGTAAGACTAAAATCCCATTTTTAAAAATAATTCTCGAAACTTGACAATTTTTGAGGTAGTCTCATATTAAGTTTAAGAGGGAGAAACCAATAATGAATCACTTCATATTTTTCTCAGTCACTGTTCAGCATCCTCGCACAAGTCTTCACGGTCATCCGCCCCGGTGATTCTAATTATTTTGTAAAGTTAATTCTCAGAAAATAAAAATCATTAAATATTTCAATTATCAATTCTTTCATAGAAAGGGCATCACAATGTCTAACACTATAGTTGTATCTTACCGTAATCTGCATCCTTCAACTGAAACCCAGGAATACATCAACTCTATCGTCAATGAAATTTACAATGAACTTCCGGCCTCTTCTACAATCAAAGCCACTTTTTCTGCAAAGGACGACGTGGTTAAGGGAATGGTACACATTAATTCGCGCGGCGGACCTTATTTCGCAGTTGCCGTATCAACAAGCGTAAATGAGATCGGAACTAAATTACTTGAGCAGCTCCGTCGTCGGATTGATAAAGTCAAAACGCGAACATACCGGAAGGTCAGTCTTAAGCGCATACCGCTTGTTGCCTGATGCGACGCTATGCTAGAGTGACCTCATGGCCACTCTACCGAAACTGATCAGCAAAACTAAAATCATGCAGGGCTATCAATGCCAGAAGAACATTTATTTGAGTGTTCACCGCAAGGAACTGGTGCCGAAGGTGGGCCCTGAGTTACAGGCGCTGTTTGATCAAGGTAATGCAGTTACAATTGCCGCCCGCAAAAAATTTCCGGGCGGCGTGCTGGTGGATTTACCGGCCTATGAATTTTTCGGATCACTTAAAAAGACACGCGAATTACTGGCGGCGCACACGCCGGTTATTTTTGAAGCAGCTTTTGAATACAAAGGTTGTTATGCGCGCGCCGATGTTATCACCTACAACGAACTTACCCAGCGCTGGTCGGTGATCGAAGTTAAGTCCACGGCCAAGGTTAAAGATGAGCATCTTGATGATGTGGGTTTGCAAGTGTGGATCATGGCTAACGCTGGCCTGCCGATCGAAAAAATTTCGGTCATGCATCTGAATACACTTTGCAAGTTTCCGGATTTGCACCAACTGTTTACCGAAGTGGAAGTAACCGAAGAGTTGCGCGGACGTCACTCCGGGATTTCCGGCCGGTTGAATGAAATTTTTAAAACACTTAAGGCTGACCAAGTGCCCGATGTTGATCTGGGGCCGCAGTGTTCGGTGCCACGCGACTGTCAGTTTTTAGATCATTGTACGTCAGAAAAGAAAATTCCAGTGCCCAGTGTTTTCAGTATTCCTGGTTTACGAGAAAAGAAATGGGAATTATACCGGCAAGGGATTATTGAATTAAAAGATATACCGCCGGCAGAACTGAACGAAAAACAACGGCAATGCCTCGATGTTTTTTTATCAAAAAAGCGATTTGTGGATGCTGAAAAAATCAGAGTCGCGCTTAGTGACTGGAAATTTCCGTTAGTTTTCCTGGATTTTGAAACGATTAATCCGGCTATTCCGAGATATTCCGGCACAGGGCCTTTTACACAGGTGCCATTTCAGTTCAGTGTACATGTGCTGAACACGATTGACTCTGCACCTGAGCATCATGAATTTCTTTATACCGGTAGCGGTGACCCGCGCCCGGCTTTGATTCCGGCTCTGCTGTCGGCCTGCGCAGGCGAAGGTTCTGTGGTAGCTTATTACGGAAAATTCGAAGCGGGCCGCATTGCAGATTTGGAAGATTTCGCTCCGGAGTTCAGCACTCAGTTGAAAGCTGTTCGCTTACGCATAGTCGATCCGCTTCCGATTTTCAGAGAAGCCGTATACGATTCCGCTTTTTTAGACAGTTACAGCATCAAAAGTGTAGCGCCCGCTATTCTTGGCAGGGAACACGGCTACGAAAACCTAGAAGTAGGAGACGGTTCTGCAGCCCAACGGGCGTTTGAAGAAATTACTTCTGTGGGTACTTCAGAAAGCCGCAAAAATGAGCTGGCAACTGCGCTGCTTAAATACTGTGAAAAAGATACACTTGTGATGCTCGAGCTTGTGAAATGGCTATATAAATTAAACTGAAAAGAATATAGTTTCGCGATATATGAACTACATGAATAAATTGATCGATCTTTTCATTGAAAAGACCACGTGGGTAAACGGCTTAACAATCGGCATTTCTATTGTCGGGTTGATTGCTCTGGTCTCGATGAAGAAAGATCTGCACCCGCCGTTTAAATTTAATTACGTCAATGTACAGTTGTCTTATCCGAATGCTTCGGCAGAAGAAGTTGAGCGGCTGATAATTTATCCGTTAGAAGAAAAACTTCGCGATGTTTCAGACGTTGAAGAGCTGACATCCGTCAGCAAGGTGGGCGAAGCCCGTATTACCCTGAAGTTTCCGCAATCAGTCAAGAACCTGCCTGATAAGATAGAAGAAACGCGCGCACTCGTTCAAACTGAAATGCGCCTGCTGCCGCCAAATATCCGAAATTTCGAAGTGACTCAGGCTGGGGGTTCAAAAATATTTTTGGCAAACATCGGCATTACCGGACTTGATCCTAAAAATGAAGCGCACCATGATTTTCTGCAGGGGTTGACGCAAAAATTTAAATCTATCCGCGGAATTTCCGAAGTCGACTCCTCATTAAGGCCATTTCATATATTTATTAAATTCGATAAAGAAAAGCTTAACCGGCTTAATGTCAATGTGGCACAGATTCGCGATGCAATCCGCGATTCCTTAGGCAGTAATTCTATCGGGTATAATTCAGTCAGTGGAAAAAGCTGGCTGCTAGAGTTTGCCAAATCGCCAACTGACCTAGAAAAAATCCGCAGTATTCAAGTGCGCAATAACGGATTCGGAAATGTACTGACTGTGGGGCAAGTGGCCGAAGTTCGGTATGAACAGCTTAAAAACGACAAATACCAGTTTTTGCTCGACGGAGATAAAGCCGTAGAATTGTCGGTGTTCAAAAACGAAAAAGAAGATTCAATTAAAACTTTCAAATTGGTAGAAAAAGAGCTTGCCGCTATACCTAAACCTGAAGGAGTTTCGGTTCGGGTACTGTACGACGGGCCTTACTTTATTGAGCAGCAGATCAATGTGTTGCTTTCAAACGGCGTTGGCGGCTTGATTTTGGTTCTGATCGTGCTGGGATTTGCCATGGGCTGGAAAACTTCATTGATGACGGCCATCGGGCTTCCGATTTCGTACTTCGGTACATTTATCGTTCTGAAATTATTAGGAATATCGATTGATCTGATATCACTGATCGCAATGATTCTTGTGCTTGGTAATCTGGTAGATGACGCTGTGATTTTTGCGGAACGCTATAATCAGCTACTCTCAGAAGGTGTCGACCCCAAAACTGCGGCCTCAAGTGCGGCCAAAGAGTTAATTGTTCCGGTTACCGGCACAATTCTGACGATCATTTTTGCCTTTATGCCGATATTACTTTTAGACAGCGAGCTTTCGGTTATATTTTTTGCGATACCGATTGTGGTCAGTGTTGCTTTATTGCTGAGCTGGTTTGAAACATTTTTTATTTTGCCGAATCACCTGCAACACTATGTAAAAAAACCAACGGCTGATAAAGCTTCGGTATTCTTTTTCTGGTTGGCCGGCCGTTATAAAGTAATTCTGAAGCACACACTACGATTCCGTTATTTGTACGGGTTGGGCTCGATTGCCGTACTTGCCGGTTCGTTGTTTGCGGCCTCTAAAATGCCGCAGAACTTTTCGCTTTCGATAAATGCGCCGCAAGTTGAACTTGCCATTACCTTTAAAGCTGAAAATGATTTTGATAAAGTTATTTCAGTGCTGAAACCGCTGCACACGGAGTTGTTGGCGCTACCGAAAAACGAACTGGATTTTCTTGAGACGAACCTTGGCTGGGTGTATCGGCAGGGCAAATCTTATCGCGGTTCCAAGTATGCGACCTTACGTCTAGTGCTCGATAAAAAAGAAATCGACACAAAAAAGTTACGGGACACCGTCGAAAAACAGGTGAACAAAATTCTTGAAACTTACAAGCCCGCTGAAATTGAAGAGATACTCGTTATAGCAAATGAGCGAGGCGCGAACGATCGCCGCACGGATTTGTCGACGGTTCAGATTGATGGAAAAGACGAAGCCAATTTTGAGCAGGCCCGCAACGAAGTGCTGGCCCTAATTCAAGCCGGCAGCGCCAATGTCAGGTATGTTAAACCCGATAACGAAGGGCCCGATACATTTCGTTTTAATCTGAACAATCAGAAGCTTGCCGAATACGGAATCAGCAAAGAGCAACTTTCAACCCAGATCAAATCACTGACAGGACCGTTCGAAATTCTTGAAACCCGAAGTAAGGGGCGCTGGATGAATATTTATCTGGAGCCGACGCAGTATTCGCTACCGACGAAGGCCGGGCTTGATCAAATGAAAATTCAACCTTTTGCAGACGGGCAAGGTGTGTTTTTGCGCCAGCTTGGCAATTGGGAATCTGTCGGTTTCTCTGAAAAAATCGAACACAAAGCAGGAACCCGCAACTTGAAACTTGATTTCGGGTATGACGGGAAAAAAACCAACGAGAGCGTGATTCGTGCTGAACTTGCAGGGTTGCTCGAGCCACTAGGCAAAAAGTTTCCGAATCTGAACATCAAGGTTGTTGAAGCAAATGAGCAGGATAAAAAAGGAAGAGAGTGGGGCCTGAAAGTGATACTGCTTGCAGGTGTGTGCATTTATTTGGTTCTGGCAATAACTCTGGGATCGTTTCTTCAGCCTTTCATTGTGGGCCTACCAATTCCGTTTGCGGTGATCGGGGTTATCTGGGCGCTCAAGCTACACGGGATGCAACTGAGCCTTATGGTGATGTTGGGTTTAATCGGCACAATGGGTGTGGCTGTAAACGACAGTATTGTGATGGTTCATCAGATAAATCTGCTTTGGAAAAAATTCGGCATTGAGTCACCGGAGCTGTTGATTGACGCAGCTGCAAGTCGGCTGAGGGCCATTGTTTTAACAGCTAGCTGTACCCTGATCGGCGTATTCCCGACCGCCTATGGCCTCGGCGGAGAATCGGGCTTTACGCAGCCACTGGCATTCTCGATGGGCTGGGGGCTGACGGCTTCATTGCTGTTAACTTTGTTTATCATTCCTGCAATGCTGATGGTGCTGAAAGACATAAAACTGCTCTATAGCAGCACAGAAGCGAAAATTGTCAGAAAGCTTAACCTTCGCAAAGCCACGGCTCCTAAAGAAGTCCAAATTGATTTGCAATATTAGCCTTATAGATCAATAATTACTGTTGCTTAAAACGTAATTTTATAAGGACTACTATGCACAAGAATCAAGGCCCGGTTTATTACAGTGACTACCTCATGCTCGAGCAATTTCTGGATTGTCAGCAGCCCTTAAGCAAAAAATTTGCTAGCCTAGAAAACCCGGAAGCGCACGACGAAACATTATTCATTGTTGTGCATCAGGCGTATGAACTCTGGTTTAAACAGATTCTGCATGATCTCAATTCGGTCATGACTATTTTCGGTAAAAAAAGTGTTGCTGACTCTGAACTGGGTATAGTGGTGCAGCGATTAGAGCGCATCCGGAAAATTCAGGTGCTGATCAGCGGGCAACTTGAGGTGCTTGAAAGCATGACGCCAATGGATTTTTTAGAGTTCCGCAATCTGTTGATTCCGGCATCGGGTTTTCAGAGCGCGCAGTTCCGCGAAATTGAAATAAAGCTGGGCCTTGGAACCAACAATCGCGAGGCCGTTGACCGCGAATTTTTTATGGGCCGCTTAAGTCCTAAAGATCGCGCCAAACTGACAGCTCTTGATGGTTCACCCTCACTGCAAAAGCAGCTTGAAGAGTGGCTCGAACGCACGCCGTTTACAATCTCCGGCAAATTTAATTTCTGGTCTGAATATCAGCAAGTCATTAATTCTGTCCTGAGTGAAGATGAAGCGACGATTCAAACCAATGTGGCTAATCTTTCCGATCAGCAAAAAGCAATGCAGCTTGAAAACCTCAGGTCTACAAAAGAAACTTTTGCAAGCCTGTTTGACGAAGAGGCGCACCAGAAAATCGTGGCAAGCGGCGGGCGCAAGCTTTCGCGCAAAGCCATTTTGAACGCATTATTTATATTGCTCTACCGTGACGAGCCAATGCTGACTTTGCCGTATCAGATGATAAATCTGTTAATGGACATCGATGAGAATTTCACGACGTGGCGTTATCGGCATGCGCTGCTGGCACAACGAATGCTTGGAACTAAAATCGGTACCGGTGGATCCTCGGGCCATCAGTACCTAAAGCGGGCGGCCGACAATAACCGGGTGTTTGTTGATTTATTTAACCTTTCAACTTACCTGATTCCGAAAAGTCGGTTACCGAAAATTCCTGACGAAGTCAGAAAGCAGCTCAATTTTAATGTTTAAAAAAAACTTTCAGCTTGTTTCAACATTTAAACCGGGCGGCGATCAGCCCAAGGCCATCGAAACAATGGTTGAAAACTTCAACAAGGGCTTGAAGCATCAAACGCTTTTGGGTGTTACCGGAAGCGGTAAAACTTTTTCGATGGCTCATGTGATCGAGCAACTGAACATGCCGGCAATTGTGCTGGCACCTAATAAAACGCTTGCAGCACAGCTTTACTCAGAGTTCAAAGAACTTTTTCCGAAAAATGCGGTTGAATACTTTGTTTCTTATTACGATTATTATCAGCCCGAGGCTTATATTCCCTCGAGCGACACTTACATCGAAAAAGATTCGGCCATCAATGAACAGATCGATCGGATGCGCCATTCGGCCACGCGGTCGTTGTTTGACAGACGCGATGTTATTATTGTCTCGTCGGTTTCGTGCATCTACGGTTTAGGTTCGCCCGAGGCCTATGAAGGCATGATGATTCAGATTTCGAACGGTGATAAACTGAAACGCGATGATTTTCTAAAAGAGCTGATTCGCATCCGCTATACCCGTAACAACGTGGATTTTTCGCGCGGTAATATCCGTGTGCGCGGAGATATCGTTGAAGTTTTTCCGCCCTATGAAGAAGACCGGGCACTGCGCGTAGAATTTTTCGGTGATTTCGTGGACAAAATCAGCTGGATCGATCCGTTAACGGCCAAGGTTTATGAAGAGCTGGATCAGATCGGAATTTATCCGGGTTCGCATTACGCCACCGGCGAAGACAACATTAAAAAGGCCATTAAGACCGTGCAGGTTGAACTGCAGGAGCGGTTAAAGGAATTAAACCATAATATTAAATTTCTCGAGGCCCAGCGTTTAGAGCAGCGCACGTATTACGACATCGAAATGATGGAGCAGATCGGTTTTTGTCAGGGTATCGAGAATTACTCGCGCCACTTAACCGGCCGCGGGCCCGGTGAGCCACCGCCAACTTTACTAGAATATTTCCCGAAAGATTTTTTGACGTTTATCGATGAATCACACGTGACAGTGCCGCAGATCGGCGGAATGTACCGTGGCGACCGCGCACGGAAGATGAATCTGGTCGAGCACGGTTTCAGATTACCGTCCGCACTTGATAACCGCCCGCTGAATTTTCAGGAGTTTGAAGGTCTGATGGATAAAGTGGTTTATGTTTCAGCCACACCTTCGGCTTATGAATTGGAAAAATCCGAAGGGCTTATTGTTGAACAGATCATCCGACCCACCGGTCTCGTCGACCCGCAGGTTGAAGTGCGCCCCGTAAAAACTCAGGTGGATGATCTACTGAAAGAAATCCGCATACGGATCGAACGTAAGGAAAGAGTGCTGATTACAACACTTACCAAACGCTCGTCGGAAGATCTGGCCGAATACTATGAATCCATCGGCATTAAGGTCAAGTACCTGCACAGCGATATCGAAACTATTGAGCGCAGTGAAATCATCCGCGATTTACGCTTGGGCGTTTTTGATGTGTTAATCGGAATTAATTTACTTCGTGAAGGATTAGATATTCCAGAAGTAAGTCTTGTTGGTATTACAGATGCCGACAAAGAAGGGTTTTTAAGATCTGAGCGATCACTTATTCAGACGATAGGGCGCGCCGCGCGGAATTCGGAAGGGCATGTTATACTTTATGCTGACCGTATAACAAATTCCATGCAGAAGGCCATGGACGAAACTTCAAGGAGACGCGCAATCCAGACCGAGTACAACACACTTCACAACATTACCCCGCAGACAATTAAAAAGAAAATCCGCGAAGGGATCGGCGACATGTTCGACGGCTCACTTAACGCCTACAAATTGCAGGGTGCGGTGGATAAACAAGCCGAACAGCTGCAAAAGTTTGCAGCCAAACCTAATAAAATTCAAAATGAAATTCTCAGACTTAAAACTAAAATGAAAAAACTTTCCAGCGATCTCGAATTCGAAGATGCGGCCGCCGTACGTGATGAAATTAAGCGCCTTGAAATTTTAGAGTTGCAGATCCGCGAAGGAAGTCAAATCGATCACACGTCGACCGGAGATCAGGTTTAATGTCGGAGTCAGAAAAGAGCCTGAAAGATAAACTCCACTCGAAAGTTAAGGAATTTCCGGTTCAGAGCGGCGTTTACCTGATGAAAAATTCGCTCGACAAAATTATTTATGTCGGTAAGGCGAAGAATCTCAGGGTGCGCGTAAAGAATTATTTTCAGGATTTAAAAGATCATTCACCAAAAACCAAAGCGCTGGTCATGAATATCTGCGAAATCGAATACTTACTGACTAAAACTGAAGTTGAGGCCTTCTTACTTGAAGCTTCACTGATTAAAAAGCACCGGCCCAAATACAACATCCGTCTTAAAGACGACAAATCTTATCCTTACATTCAACTTTCGTGGCAGGATGAGTATCCACGCCTCTATCTTTCGCGCAAAGTAAAAAAAGACGGTAGCCTTTATTTTGGCCCGTATACTTCGGGCGGCGCCGTGTTCGGCACTATTCGGTTTTTAAATCGCCTGTTCAGAATCCGGGATTGCAAAGATCATTTTTTTAATTCACGCACCCGGCCCTGCATGACATACCAGATTGGCCGTTGTACGGCCCCTTGTGTAAAACTGGTGACCAAAGATATTTACCGCGATGACGTCGAAGGCGCAAAAGACTTTTTAAAGGGCCGAAGTAGAAAATTGATAAAAGACCTCGAAAAGAAAATGGTGATCGCGGCAGATGAAGAAAAATTCGAAGTCGCCGCTAAAATGCGAGACTCACTGGTTGCTATAAAAAGCATTATTGCAAAACAAATTGTCATCAACGATCAATCCGACAAAGATCAGGACATTATCAGCTACTTCGGAGACGAACGTGGGGTGCTCGTAGAAACTCTGCACGTTCGCAGTGGGCGCGTGATCGGCCACCGGCCACACTTTTTATCCAACATAAACCCGCAAAGCCCCGATGAAGACCCGCGCGAATGGTTGGCCTCGTTTCTTAATCAGTATTACGAGGACAATTTTATTCCGGATGACGTTTTGCTCAGTCAGGACCTCGGTAATGATATTCATAAACTGTTGATGGATGTGTTGAAGGAACGGTCGGGTCATGAAACTCAGGTTCGGTTTGCGACCGATAACAAGGGGCAGGATCTTATCGAAATGGCCACGCAAAATGCAAAGGCCCATTTCGAAAAGCATGTTTCTAAAGACGAGGAAAAAAAATCCGGCCTTGAAGATATCAAAGTGAAATTGAATTTGCCCGTGCTTCCGAACCGTATTGAATGTTTTGATATTTCACATTTTCAGGGCTCTGAAACCGTAGCCAGCCAGGTGGTTTTTGAAGAAGGCATCCCCGCACGCGATCATTACCGCAGGTATAAAATTAAAACTGTAACGGGGATTGACGATTTTGCCTCGATGTATGAAGTGCTCAAGCGAAGATTCTCGCACGACGAATATGAAGAGCCGCAGCTTATTGTGGTCGACGGCGGCAAAGGTCAGCTTTCTATGGCCGTTAAAATTCTGCAGGAAGTCGGCAAATCGCACATTCCGGTTGTAGGTTTGGCGAAAGCCCGCACTCAGGCCGATTTTCAGGCCGAAGACGTAACGGCCACCGAGGAGCGTTTTTATTTGCCTGGCCGGGCTAATCCAGTGATCTTTAAAACCAACACGGTTGCCTACCAGAT
>JANOJH010000756.1:0-1323 GCA_031408135.1 Bdellovibrio sp.
TATGATCGCGGCAATATCAGCGCCGTCATGCGCACAGCCGAGGGCTTAGGTTTTTCAAATTTTCATATTATCGAAACTTTTGAAAAATTCAAAGAAGCCAATCGTGTTACTCAGGGCGCCGATAAATGGGTTGAAACCAAAAAATGGAAATCCACAACAGAGTTTATCCGTTATGCCAAAGACAATAAAATCCGCATTTGCGTAACTTCACTTGAGGCGGCAAAGCCTATTCACGAAGTGGATTTTTCAACGCCGCTTGCGTTGGTTCTCGGCAATGAAAAGAGCGGCACTTCTGCCGAAATTAACGAAGCGGCCGACGAACGCGTGATTGTGCCCATGCCGGGCTTTGTACAGAGTTTTAATATTTCAGTGGCTGGGGCTTTATGTTTGTACCAGATTTATCAGGACCGGCTTAAGCGACGAGGCCTCGTTAGTGACGTTACGCCCGAGCAGATTGAGATACTAAGGGCCCACTACGCTTTACGTACTCTGGATTCGGCCGAAGAAATTCTCAAAGCCAAACTGAAACGTTAAACACTTTTAGTAATCAGAAAACCCTTCATCAGGTTATTCAGATCATCGGTAAGTTCGTAATCCAGGCTCTGCATCGGTAGGCGCGAATTTACGAGCCGCGCTTTTTTCAGATTTTTCAGAAACAAGTCCATAATTTCAGAACGGCTGAATTTTTCTAGATTGCAGGTAAACAGAATGTGCCCGCCCGGATTCAGGCAATCAAACATATTTTTTGCCAGCATCGGAAGATCGCTCTCTAAACGCCAGATTGAATCTTTTGATCGGCCCATGGTTGGCGGGTCGCAGATGATCAAGTCCCATTTGCGATCGGTTTTCAAAGCGGCTTTCAAAAAAGAAATGGCGTCCTGCTCGACGAATTCGGACTTTTCGGGGTCGACGTGATTGAGTCTGAAGTTTTCTTTGCCCCAATCAAGAAATTTCGGGCTGACATCCACCGAAGTAACTTCCTTCGCGCCGCCGAGAGCCGCATTAATCGAAAAGCCTGCGGTGTAAGAGAAAAGATTTAAAACATATTTATTCAGTGAGTTCTGCTGAACCCATTTCCGGTTTTCGCGTTGGTCGAGAAAAAGTCCCGACGAGTGACCTGAATCAATTTTCAGGCGGTAGTTGATGCTTTCTTCAGTGGCCACCCAGTCGGTTTCGGTTGAAGAAACCTGCAACGTTGAATTGTCGAGGCCGCCGACGCTTTCGCCGCGGTTTCCCATATGCCGGATAATTAATTTTAATTTTTTAAGTTCGGCAAAAGAAGCCAGCTCAGTTTTGTCGGCTTCAGACAGCGCATGTTTGGAA
>JANOJH010000810.1:0-1377 GCA_031408135.1 Bdellovibrio sp.
ATAGAAGCCCATGCACCCATTCCATATTCAGGATTGCAACTTCCATCCGTATAAATAATAATTGGACTGGTTTTCACTAACGCTCTAACAATTAAAACACAATTATACTTTCATTTATCGACTGTCCTCTCATTTTACCCCTTTTAAATCCGCATCACTCTCACCCTCTTTTTTATCGACTACTTCAATTCTGATTTCATTATCCTGATATTTTTCTCGGGTAGAGAATATGGAGACGCCACCAAAGCCCATGAGTGCAAGGGCAATAAGAAATACTAATCCAAGAAGCCTCAGGGCTTTTCTGATTTTTTTCATGTTGAATAAATAATTGCTACGCTTTTGGCAGCAGTTGTTTAGCTTATGACTATGGAATGTGCCAATGAAATGGCAACAGAGGAGAAACTATCCTCTAGAGGAATTGAAACTTTCTTCCTCATAGGAGTGAGGAATACTTAATTGTTCAAAAAAGCCAGTTAGCCCTTTAAAGGCGATGACCTTTCGTGAAGCATCGCCAAATTTTATTTTAACAATCTGTGCGTCATTCAAAAAAGCAAAACGTATTTGGTCTGCATTTAATTGACGTAAAAAATCTTTTTCACGAAAGGAAACAATTGCACTTTTAAACGAATGAGCTCTTTTGTTAACACCCCTAATAGAAACAACTAACTCAGTTGGTGTGATTTGTTTTTGTTGGGGTGAGCAAACGGTAAACCCTGTGAATGAAAAGAAGCTAAGCAACAATGCAACTGCCAGCAAACCTTTTGATGGCGTCCTTTTCTGATCATTATTTTGGAATTGAATCATGCTGTTGCAAGATAATTATTTTTAAGGATCATCGCGCAGGCGGAAATGATCCAAAATCATTACTTAAACACAAAGTTCTTATCCTTAATCTCTTTGCGTACAAACAAACCTGATTCGGTTAATTGCGTTTCTGACCAGCCTCCAGTTGCGGAGGCGCCTGGCTTTAAGACAGCAGAGGCTTCTACTTTGTCGGCTACAGACCAATTGCACCACGAAAGGTTATTATCATCTAAAAATTTCCACCATGTTGCTGTTTCGGTTTTATTAACAGCACCATCGCCTGATGCATCAGTCGTTCCAAATTCTGTTACCATCAAAGCAACTCCCTTGTTCAAAGCGGCTGTTGCTTTATCGCGAAGGCCTTGCTTGTGCGTGCCCGAATAAAAATGCAATGTGTATGCGATATTTGTTCCGACCAAAGGATTGTTTGCTGCAATGTCTACATCCTGTGACCAAGTGGAAGTGCCACAAATAATCAGGTTATCGGAATCGTGTTGCCGTATTGTATCAATGACAGCCTGATGATAGGGCTTTAAAACATCGCTCCATGAAACTTGTAAAGGTTCATTAAAT
>JANOJH010000549.1:0-2407 GCA_031408135.1 Bdellovibrio sp.
TTAGTTTTAGTTGAACATATATCCCGAAGACGAATGTGTTTTTAAAAACAGGACAGGTTGAATAAAATAATTTTTTCGATCACCTCATCCCTAACCTTCTTCTGAAGGAGAAGGGAACTCCTCCCCTCTCGTTTGGAGAGGGGTCGGGAGTGAGGTCACCGCCACTTCTTACCTGGAATCTCAGAACGAAAAGTTTCGACACACTTACGATCCTGCAAGGTAACATAGCATGTTCGACCATCCTTTCCACCAAAGGTGATGTTGCTCACATTTTTACCTTTCAATTCAACCTCGCGAAATAATTCTCCATCCGGTTCGACCAGTGCAATAGTTCCTTTTCCATAGCGTGCTACATACAGGTTTCCTTCGAGGTCACACTTCATGCCATCGAACCCAAAGTCAGGGAATTCAATCAAGAGGTGCTTGTTGCTGATGTTGCCGTTATCATCTACATCAAAGACCCATATCTTACGCTGCACGCTTTCATTCACATACAATATTTTTTCATCGGGACTTAATTCGATGCCGTTTGTAGTGCCCATACCTTCTGCCAACAACACAGCCTGTCCATTCATATCAATTCGCCAGAGCTTGCCGGTGCTTTCTTTCCAGTTGGGATCAGAGGCAAAAAGCTGCCCCTTCTTATTAATACACAAATCATTCGGTTGATTGAATTGATCATTATGGCAATAGACGGAAACTGCTTTTGTCTTTTTATTGACCTTCAAAACATTGTGACCTGTGAAATCAGCCAACAATAAATTCTCATTCGCATCAAACATGATGGAGTTTGCAGTACTTCCCTCGGGCAGCGTAACAAACAGTTTTACTTTTCCCTTTTTATTAACCACACCAACCGTTCCATCTTTTTGAAAATTGACAACATAAAGATTCCCCTTCTTGTCTACATTGGGGCCTTCAATATTTCCCGTAAAAAGGTTTTCTGCGGTGAAGTCCCGAGTTTGATAATACTGTCCGTTAGTATAAAAGGAGGTACTCAGTATACCAATTAAAATAAGTGTGCTTTTTAATGGTTTCATTTTTAAAATTTGTTAGTGCTTACGCAATAGCCTTCCCCATCTTATACCCTTTTGTAGCAAAATATAAAATGAACAGATAGCAGGGCACCATCAACAAATATGCGTCTTGTGTACCCCACCCTTCTGAAAGCTTACTGTAAAGCAAAGGCATAATGGCACCGCCTGCAATGGCCATAATGAGTAGGGCCGAACCGATCTTGGTAAATTTTCCCAAACCATCAATAGCCAATGGGAAAATGGCAGGCCACATTAAAGAATTGGCGATACCTAACATGGCAATAAAAGCGACTGACGTAAAGCCAGTTGTAACCACAGCTAAGATTGTGAATATTACACCGAGCACCGAACAAATGCGCAGTGCTGTTGCCTGAGAAATATATTTTGGAATGGCGATGATGCCCGCTATATAACCTATCAGCATAAATGCCAATGTAAGCTGAGTGAAAAACCGTGCAGTTGAAAGTTCAATTCCCAATGATTTACCATAACTAATAATGGTATCCCCCGCCATTACTTCAACCCCTACGTATAGAAAAAGCGCAATCACACCAAGCACGAGGTGAGGATATTGAAGTACACTTGTCTTGCGCACTCCTGCTGATTTTATATTCTCATCTTCACCCTCCTCCTGTATATCCGGAAGCCCTGAAAAGAGAATGGCAATAGCGAGTACCACCAAAACTCCGGCTATAATCATGTATGGCACAATCACACGGCTTGCCAATTCATTCAATGTACTTTCCTTTGTGGCGGCATCCATGGTCAGAAGACTCTTCTCCAAAATATCTGCATCATTTAAGGCGATGTAACCAAAGATAAGGCCAGCGAGTATTCCGGCAACTTTATTACAAATGCCCATGATACTTATTCTTGTAGCCGCGCTTTCAATGGGGCCTATGATTGACACGTATGGGTTAGAGGCAGTCTGCAACAACGCCAGGCCTGTACCAATGATGAATAACCCAACGAGAAATAAATTATAGTCGCGTGCATTTGCAGCCGGAACAAACAGAATCGCACCTATTGCCATTATAAATAAGCCAATGGCCATCCCTCTTTTGTATCCTGTCTTGCGCAACACATAAGAAGACGGAATAGCCATGACCGTATAGGCAATAAAAAAAGCAGTAGCTACCAGGTACGACTGAAAATCCGTTTCTAATTGACAGGCAATTTTAAGGTAGGGAATGAGTGTGCCATTAACCCAGGTGACAAATCCGAAAATAAAAAAAAGCGCCCCAATTATGATCATGGGAAGGACATAATTCTTTTGATTGTTCATAGCGTAAAAAAAATTAGTTTAGGACTTAAAATGGCAATTAACTAAAAAAGAAGTTGGTGTGTGATTCCCACACTAACCGGGTAAA
>JANOJH010000857.1:0-1425 GCA_031408135.1 Bdellovibrio sp.
GTAGAACTGGTGAAACCTTAAAATCTGCCTTCTCCAACATTGAAGCCAACAACAGATTTATCTCTGCTGAATTACCTTTTTTTTCATCTACTACTTTTCTAAGAGATGTGCCTACATACTTTCGGGTGGTGCCATCCCAAACAATGTTTTGTCTAACGTAATTGCAGATAGCTCCAAGCTTATCCTCCTGGCTTGTGCGGCCAGCGGTCACCTCTTCTACCGTTTTCCTAAGAAAACCTTTTCCGGTAACCTCGCCTAAAAAATTCGAACTTTCGGAAAATGCCCTATTAATATCTTTCCAACTTCCCATGTAATTCTTAATGGGTTGATTCGGAAAGCTGGTGAAAGAAAGTTCAAAGTTTAGTTTAGAAATATAGTCTCGCGAAGTAGTTATAAATGGTTCGGCCTTAAAAGCCGGAACATCTTTGGCCACCCAACGAAAACGATTTTCTTGAAAATCAATTTTGTCTGTACTGAAACTTGCCCTGGTGGGTGCATAGAGACTACCTCCAGATCGCTCGCTAGAGGTAATGGTTAACGAATTGGGTTCCTTGGTCTGCTCATTGACCGAAAGCACAACATAACCCTGCATATACTTGTCATAATTGTAGTACTCAGGAATTCGCGCCCTGTATTCGCTCCAAACAGTTGGGATAGTACTTTGAAATTCCCAATCCTGAAAATTGAAGACGAAATCTGAAATAATTTTATAAGTGATCTCTATTATTGATCCTTCTTTTACATTTGGCAAGGTCACTTTCATAAAATCAATATTGGCATCATACTTCTCTTTGAACACGGCATCATTCTTAAGCTTACTTTCCACCACCTTACCATTTTCAAGATTGTAGGTTACTGCCTTTAAACTTGAAAGCTTTTCATCGCTACTTCCACTATGGTAAAGTGGAATGCTAAAGTTTGCGTGATCTAACCCGTCTTTGGAAAGAATTTTAATTCTGGTGAGTCGCTCAAACTTCACGACAAAGCCAGCTTGTTGGTTATACTCAATAATTGATTCACCGTAATCGGCCAGGATAACTGCAGAGGCTGAGGAATCCTGTTCATACGTGGTCATCTTTAATTGATCCAGCGGAACGTCCCCAAATTTAATTGGTGGCTTCTGGGCCTGTAAAGGCAACGAGAAAGTGACGAATAGCACAATGCCTATAGTTTTTACCATAGCCAATTGGTAGGGTTTAAGGTTAGGTAAGCAATATTTCTATAAAATCGTTATTCGCCAAGCAAATGACGGTTTATCTTAACTTTCGAAAATTTCAAAAAGAGTGGCCAAAACTAAAACCTTATTCTTCTGCCAGAGCTGCGGCTATGAATCGCCAAAGTGGATTGGCAATTGCCCATCGTGCACTTCATGGAATACCTTTGTGGAAGAGGTTGTCACCAAAAATGAAGGTGATAAAAACGAAT
>JANOJH010000858.1:0-1226 GCA_031408135.1 Bdellovibrio sp.
TGATAAAATCATTCCCGATAGCTATCGGGATCATCATAATTATCTGCGTTATCCGCGTTCCATTATTAGTTTTTAGAGGTATCCTTTAGAAGAGGCACGGTGAGCTAATATCTATCCTGAATGGCTTTTAGAATTATCTCCATTCGTTTTCGAACTTCAGAAGTTGGTGTTACATAGTTGGCGCTCATGCAACTGAAGATAAGTGTTCTTCCTTTTTTGGTTAATACAAATCCACTCAAGGAGTGATTGTTACTTAACGTACCTGTTTTGCCATAAACATAAGGGCTTTCCCCTTTATACGAATTTTTAAGCGTTCCACTTTTTCCACCGACAGCCAGTAGTTTGAACAATCGCTCGCGTGGAACTTGTGTGCCAATCTTCTCCCACAATTTTACAATACTTCGGGGTGTGAAAAGATTGAAACGCGACAACCCAGATCCATCCACCCATACTGGTTTGTCGGGTAAATCGGCCAGAAAATTTTTCTGCATATAGTCAATAGCAATTTCTGGTTTAAGTGTATCGCTCAGCATAGCTGCACTCATCAATAAAATTTGCTCAGCAATAAAATTATCACTGTCCTGCATCATAACTCGGTAGAGGCTGTCGGCAGGAATACTATACACAATAGATGCATCTGCCGATAAAGGTTTGTCAATTATTGTAATGCTTTTATCAAGTGTATCAGCCAATAATTCTGTCACGAGTTCAGGATCATATTGAAAAGGAATCTCCACGCTGTCCTCTCTCGCTACTTCTCCAGAATAAAATGTGAGTTGATTAGAATTAAGATCGCGGATGATTTTCTGTTCTTTACGAACTTGTGTGGCTCTCACCAAATGATTGGTGAAGTAGGCGGGCTCTACTTTTAAAATACCGTTAAGAAAAAGGTGGATTGAAACAAAATTTCCATAGGCAGGAAAAGGTGAACGTTCCACCGAATAGCTGTAGTTATAATCATCCCAAGCCCAGCCCATGCCAAATGCATCTGTTTGAAAATTAGAGGAGGAAAAATAGAGTTGTTCCTTTCGGGAAGTGAGAAAGTCAAAAATCTTTTTGTTTTGAAAAGTATTTTTGTATAGAAAAGAAGGGTCGCCCATCCCCCAAAAGATTAGCGAGTCTTCATGCACCCTATATTTAATAGCGGGCACTGAATCGCCCAAAAGTTGGAGGCCCGTGTAAAGCGTAAAAATCTTCGTATTAGATGCAGGTGTAAAGTAGTGTGA
>JANOJH010000068.1:0-1351 GCA_031408135.1 Bdellovibrio sp.
ATTTTACAGGAAGGCGAAAAGAAAGTTGAAATTTTTTACGTCGACAAAACCCTGTCGTTAATTGAATATCCGGACGCTGACTTTGGCGCGGATGGAAAACGAAAAGTTACAATTTTGAGAAACACCGCGCCGCCGTTAATAAAAAGCCTGCTGAGTCTTTTTTCAAACCCTAAAATGTTTTCGAAAGATTTTTCAGTAGTATCTGAAAAGGTCATCGACGATTTATTGGTCATCGAACTAAAACCTAAGCAAAAAAATATTAAAAATCTGGTTTTAAAAATTAAGCCAACCGACTTAAACTTGGCCGAATTATCTTTTGTAGACGATGTTGAGACAAAGACCACCCTGCAGTTCAGTAATTTAAAACTTAATTCGAAAATGAAGACGAGCGATTTTTATTATAAATCCCTGAAAACCGATGAGGTTATGACTCAATGAAGACAACGCAGACAGATTCGATAAATAAAAAAGTTCACTTTATCAGCCTTGGCTGCCCAAAAAATCTGGTCGATAGTGAAATCATGGCCGGCACATTAATCAAAGACGGCTATACTGTGGTTTCCGAAGCCGAAGATGCAGACACCGTGGTCGTCAATACCTGTGGCTTCATTGAAGAATCAAAAAAGGAATCTGTTCAGAAAATTCTTGATATGGCGAAGCTTAAGCAAGAAGGAAAAATCAAAAAAATCGTAGTAGCGGGCTGTTTAACCCAGCGCTACAAAGACGACCTTGTTGAGGGTTTGCCGGAAGCCGATCTTTTTATCGGATCGGGTGAATTTCAAAACGTCGGGAAAATTCTCAAGAACCATGAGCTCGGTGAGAAGAAGCGGACCTTTTTTAATTTGCCGACATATCTACAAGAGGCAACTACTCCGCGCGTAAATTCACAGCCGAAGCACCGAGCCTATCTAAAAATTTCTGAAGGCTGCATGAAACGCTGCGCCTTCTGCGCAATTCCGTTGATTCGGGGTAATTTGCAATCTCGCAAACTTGACAACATTGTTAACGAAGCCAAACTTCTGGCGGCAAGCGGTGTTCAAGAGCTCATCATTATCAGTCATGACTTTACAGATTACGGCCTTGATCTGAAACGCAAAGATGCTGAGGTAAAAGAATCACCGGTTGAACTATTGCGGTTGCTTGCAGAAGTTGAAGGAATTAAGTGGATTCGTCTACTTTACCTTTATCCGGATGGAATTACGCCGGAGATGATAGAACTGATTAAAGGAAATGAAAAATTCGTCAAGTATTTTGATATGCCTCTTCAGCACATCAACAATGATGTTTTAAAGAGAATGAATCGCAAAATGACCCGTGAAGAAATCTTGCGAGCGCTTGATCTTATCAGAAA
>JANOJH010000097.1:0-5286 GCA_031408135.1 Bdellovibrio sp.
ATCACGGCGAGTCGTCTGTAAGGCAGCATTAATGTCCGATTTGATCAAAACTCAGTTTGAAAACTGCAAGGATACCCATAATCTGGTTTTTTTGCGTTCGTTGAATTATAGTTTTAAGTTTCAAATTTTTATTTCAGGTCAAGATCCGCAAACGACATTTTCGGCATAAATTGCTGACCCTGATCAAGAAGCGAAAGATGGGCCTGTACCATGGCTTTAAGGTTAGCTTCAAATTGCATTCGTGTACGTTTCAGGTCGCCGATCTCGGCATAGACTTTCTTCAGAGAGTCTTTGGCGTCGCGGGTGATCATCTCGGCTTTTTGTTGAGCATCGTTAATAATCAGAGTTGCTTCACGTTCGGCATCTGCGCGCATTTTCTCGGCCATTTGCGAAGCTGAATTGATTGTGGCTTTGAGGATCTGATCACGATCTTTGTATTCGAGAATTGTTAATTCTTTTTCTTTAAGTGCATCGCGAAGTGCATTTCGTTCCTGTAATAAGGCATCCATCTGGGCGGCAACGACGGTAAGAAAGTCAGCAACTTCATCGGGGTTATTTCCCATCATTTTACGTTCGAAAGTCTTGTTGGCAATTTCCGATGGATAATGTTTCATAAATGTTCCTCCGTGAACAAGAATAAAAGGCAGCTTTAAGTATAGGTCATTTTTGCCCGGTCTTCCAGAGCGGGCTAATATAAACCGAAGTGGCTGGACCTTAGGCCTGCAATTCTCACTTCATTGCTTTGGAAATTTCTTTAGAGCGCATTGCGGCCTTTTCAAAACTGATTCGCAATGTGCGTTCGATTTCAAGTGCTCGCATAGAATCAAGACCGGCAGCAGTGACGCCTTTTTTTGAAGTTACGCGCGATTGCAGTTCTTCGATCTCAACACCTGCTGATTGTGAAGCGAGCAGCGAAGCGCCGAGAAAGGTTTCAATTGTCATTTTGCGGGAGACCTCTGGTGAGAAGCCGCGCTCTTCAATCCAATCCTGCCAATACATCATCATCTCAAAAACAAAGCCAGTGCCGCTGGCACACGAAATCGTTAACGCATCAAACTGATCTTCAGTGGCAACTTCGAGTACATAACCGAGGCTGCCGAATAAATCTTCCATCAGGCTGGTAACAAACTCGTCGGTTTCATCAAGGCTCATGAAACCTATAACACCGCGTCCGATTAAAGAGGGCGTATTCGGCATCAATCGCACTAAGCGGCCCGAAGGAATTTGTTTTTCGAGAGCATCAAAGGGAATTCCGGGTGCCAGCGAGATCACGATCTGGTTTTCGCTGAATTGCCCGGTAAGGCCTTCAAGGGCAGTTGTAAAATCCTGGGGCTTGACGGCGATAATAACGACATCGCATTCCGAAATAATTTCCTGATTGTGTGAGCGGGTCTGAACGTGAAATTGCTCAGAGAGTTTGATCAATTTTCCTTCGGTACGATTGGATATAAAAATATGATCGGGCCGGATTTCCTTTGACTCAACCATGCCTTTTACCAGTGCCTGGGTCATATTTCCGGCACCGATAAACCCTATTTTCATAGATTTAAGAAGCGGATTTTTCATAACGGGCCTCGTTTCTGTTGTCTTTCTCCAAATAGCATTGTACCTAGCCTGATCCATGTTGCCCCCTCTTCAAGTGCAATTTGATAGTCGTGACTCGTGCCCATTGAGAACTCGTGTAAATTAAACTTAGTTCCAATATATTTTAATTCTCTGAAAAATGCTCTATTTTTTTCGGGTTCATTTTCCAGGGGTGGCATCGTCATAAGGCCTACAATTTTCAGCCCCTTCAAGTCGGCCAGGCGCGGCCAGGAAAGTTCAAATTGTTCTCGGGAAAATCCTGACTTTGTACTTTCACCGGCAAGATTTATCTGAATAAAACAGTTCTGGATGTAGCCGATTTCCGCGGCCTGCGTTGAAATTTTTTCTGCGGTTTCAAAGTTGTCGATGGAATGGATATAGGCAAAGTTTTTTTTCAGGAATTTCACTTTGTTTTTTTGAATCGGTCCGATCAGATGCCAGTGAATCTGAAGATCTTTGAGCTGGGTTATCTTATCCAGGGCTTCTTGGATGTAGTTTTCAGCAAAGTCGTGTTGTCCTTCGTTATGGAGTATCTTAATTTTTTCGATTGGTTGTAACTTGCTGACCGCTAGCAACTTTTGCGCAGGGGAAAGAGTTTTCAGAATTGAAGACCTCACGGAGTTTTCAGAAAATCCCATCCCTTGATTCTGAATAACTTTTCAAGTGCTTGCAAGGGAAGTCCAACCACATTATCAAAATCACCTTCGAATTTTTCAACGAACTTGCGTCCGATTCCCTGAATCGCGTAGCCTCCGGCTTTATCAAATGGCTCCTTTGTTGCGATGTATTCTGAAATTTCCATGTCGGAAAGAGTTCGGAAAAAAACCGCAGTTGTCTCAATATGGGTCACAATTTCATTTGTACTCAAGTCGATCAGGTGGATGGCCGTTTTGACTTCGTGCTGTCTTCCTGACAAAAGTCGGAGGTATTCAAAGGCGGTTTTTTCATTTTCAGGTTTGCCGAGCGTTACAGGTCCGATACAAACCATTGTGTCGGCGCAAAGAATTACCGTATTTTCAAGAGCCAGACCTTTGTCCTGAAGCTCGCGAACGACGGCTTTCGACTTACGTCCTGCAATGTCTAATATTTGCTCGTTTTGACTCAGGTTTTCATCAGGAATTTCCGATACATGTACTGGGAATGGAACAAATTGATAACCCGCTTTTTTGAGAATATCCGAGCGGCGTGGAGACTGGGAAGCTAAGACCAGTTTTTTCAATTGTTTCATTAAATATAATTTACTTGAAAAGAGGAATTATGGGTAGTGCTGAACTAATGCTTTTTGCCGGTCTCGTCATGGCAGGCGCATCCGTATATCTTCTTGTGTCGTCATTGATGGCGGGCACCCCGGGCGAATCTCAGCTTTCATGGGCCAGTGGAAATGAACCGATCCGTTCTAAAAATGCCGTTATTAATATCTGTCGTCCAATGGTCCATCAGTTTACCCTGCAACATGCATCAAGATTTAAATCCCAGAAATACCGAAAAAAAATCAGAAACCTGATTAAAACCGGCGGTCTCCAATCGGAAATTAACGAAGACGAATTTATCGGGCTGCAGTTGTTCCTTGGATTTGCATTTCCGGTGTTCTTGTATCTGATGAATTTTTCGCTGGATCTCGGGCTGCAGTTGCCATTTGTGATCGGTCTTGGTTTTATCGGATTTTTCATGCCGCAGATGCACTGCAAGGGAACTAAAAAAATACGGGAGTTAAGTGTTCGGGCCGATATGCCGTTTTTTATCGATCTTCTGGCACTGTCGGTAGAAGCCGGCCTGGATTTTTTCGGAGCGATTCAGAAAATTGTTGAAAAGGTTGCGGATAAGAATTCAGTACTGGCAGAAGAATTCAATATTGTTTTAAAAGATATAAAAATCGGTTCTTCAAAAACCGAGGCTTTAAAAGAAATGGCCCTGCGTCTCGATATGCCGGAAATTACAAGTTTTGTGGCGGTGTTGATTGATTCTGAAGCTTCAGGAACAAGTATTTCGCAGGTATTGAAAGATCAATCGGTGCAGATGCGCCTTGAAAGATTCTTGCGCGCAGAAAAAGCAGGAGCGCAGGCCTCGCAGTTAATTATGATTCCATTAATGTTGTTTATCCTTCCGGCGGTTTTTATTATGGT
Source organism: Bdellovibrio sp. (assembly GCA_031408135.1). GTDB lineage: Bacteria > Bdellovibrionota > Bdellovibrionia > Bdellovibrionales > Bdellovibrionaceae > Pseudobdellovibrio. The sequence goes on from JANOJH010000097.1 coordinate 3,708, forward strand.
CTTCGGACCGGTCATTATTAAAATGATGTACGGGGGCGGGTAGTGGCAAAGCTCTATAAAACTTCAGACAACGGAGCCGAATTGCTGATACAGCAGTTGAGCGTAGCTGATGGTTTATGGTCGCGCGGTAAAGGCCTTTTAGGTCGGAAATCACTTCCGGAAAACGAAGCGCTGTGGATTGTTCCCGGAAATAATATTCACACGTTCTTCATGAAGTTTGCAATCGATTGTATTTTTGTTGATAAAAAACTTGAAATAAAAAAGTTGGTTCCCAACGCGGAGCCGTTTAGGTTCGTCGGACCTTATTGGAAAGCATTTTCGGTTTTTGAAGTTCGCTCGGGATTTATTGAAATCAAGAAATTAAAAGTTGGAGATCATCTGTATGTGGTCAATTAGAGTTCTTTCTGGCGAGCAGAGCGGAGAAATTTACGATTTAAAACTCGGCAAGAATGTCTTTGGTCGCGGCGGGATAAGTGACCTTAAAGTTCAGTCACTCGGTATTTCGAAGGAACACTGCGAGATTCATGTTTACAAAGACAAAATGATGATCGTTGATCTGAAATCAAGTAATGGTACTTTTGTTAATGGTGTAAAAATTCAGAATTCAATTATCAGAGTTGGCGATAAAGTCAGTTTATTCGATGTGATACTAGATATCATTCCAACGCCCGACATCAGGCCACAAAGTGTGCCTGCGCCGGTTATGCCAGAACGTTCGCCTGTGCCAAAACCAAAACCTCCGCGATCTTCGCCACGTGCTCCGGTTCCGGTTGGTGCTCAAAATTATCCTATGAATTACCCGCAGCAGGGAAATATGGCCATGCAGATGCAGTACCAGCAGCAGGCGCAAATGTACCAGAATCAAGGCAATCAATTCGGACCCCAGGCAGTTCCACCGCAAGCTGTGGCGCCTCAATTGTCATTCAACGATAAAGTTGAAAATTATATTGAGAATGTGGTGATGCCGGCCGTGTATAAACTGGCAATTGTATTTTCGTTCCGACAGATTTTGCAGGCTTTTGTTATTGTGTTTATTTTCTCGGTAACATTGCTTTCGACGTTTCCATTAATTAATATTATCAAAGAATCCAATCTGAAAGAAGCCGTGAAGCGTGCTAAATCAGTGGCCCGCGCGGTTGCAAAATACAACGAGCAGGCGCTGCTTTCAGGTCAGCTGGCCAACCTTTCGGTACAGGAAGCCCTTAAAGAAGAAGGCATAAAAGATGCTTTCATCATTCAGCAGTCTGACGGACTGATCGTAGCGCCGCCTGAGAAAACCGGACGTGATGATTCTAATCCGCTAGTTCTAATCGCAAGAAAAGAAGCGCGAGCGTCGTTCGCTACCATCAATTCCGATACGATTGGGGCTTCGTTCCCAATTGCGGTTTACGATCCCTCTTCAGGAGAGGCCACTCCGAAGTATCACGCAATTGTTACATACGATATCAGCTCACTTAATTTTGATGAAGGCCGGGTCATCAGCTTATTCATGCAGACGCTGGTGATCGCATCCATTCTTGGGCTGATCCTTTATTTTCTGTTCGCACGGCTCATTGAGTATCCTATCCGGACTCTGAAC
>JANOJH010000123.1:0-2865 GCA_031408135.1 Bdellovibrio sp.
GCCCGAGTGCAACTTGCTCAGAAGAACGACGGTAGCCAACGATAAGTGGCAATGCCGTAACCTCGGTTTTGGCATTTTCGCTGACGACGCCGGTTGAGTGCCGCTTCAGTGCACCGAAAATCATGTGCAGCTCAAAAACAAAAACCGAATTTTTAAATTCTTGCCGGCCCAAGTAAATATTAATTTCTTTTTCCTGCTTTTCGTAGTCGTAATCGATATCCAGTTCAATCGCATTCGCTTTATAAAAGCCGGCTTTTCCGATGCCCATTCCAACTGAGCCACCGAGATAAAAAGTCCACCCGGTTTTGCGTGACCGCGCGATGAGTGGCGCATCTTTCCAGAGTTCATGATCCATAACCTGAACAATTTCACTCAGCGCTTTTATTCCGAGTTCGGTAATGGTTTCAGGAGCAACTTTAACTTCCGGTGCTTTCTCGAGAAAATTTTCACTCGGCTGGCCGCTTTGAACAAGATGCAGATGGCGACCGACCCAGTTGATCAATGCGCCCGTACGATTCGTTACTTCGCGCACCCGAACAATCTGATTTTTAAACCATTTAATGCCACCGAGGGTTTTTGGAAAGGTCATGTACTTCACAACTGATGCGATCATGTCCTGACGGCGTTCGAGAAAACGTAATTTTTCCGTTTCGGTCAGCGCCTGATAGGCCACTAGCGAATCAAGATCTGTTGGCAACTGCGCAATCGCAAGCCTTGCCCCGTTTCTAAGGGGAATCTGAAGCAGGTCGGCAGCGTCAGGGTTCGCCATTGCGGAAACGCCTGAAAACAAAAATGCCAGCGCTAAAATCAGTGAACTGACCCGTTTCATAGTAATCAGAAATTAGTGCGAATTTGGTGCGCGGCCAGAATGGCCTTAGGCTTTGATGAACGGCTTTACGGTGTCGAAGTGTCGAAAATCAGTATGTCTCATTTTGAAACGATGACTTCAGCAGTGCTATTTTATCGCGCTCAAAGCTTTGATAAAAGCTTCCATCTTGATTTTAAAAACTGCTGACGTGCTGTCAAATTTGAGGCCAATCATTTTGTGCTGATTCGGATGATTATCAATACTGGCCACCCATGAGACAGTGCATTTTATTTTGCCGAATTCAGCAACGGCGCCGCCAAGCTCGATCATAACTTTCATCTGTGGCTTTAGACCTACCGGCAATACTTCAAGACCAAGCCCGCCCGGGCTGACATTCCGCAAGACCGCTTTGGTTAGCAACTTCTTATCGGCATCGTAAACGTCGATGTGCCCGAAAGTTTTGGTTCTGACTTCCTGACGTTTATTATTGGATTTAAGAAGATTGCCGAAACTAAGGCCCGAACGGGCATTAGTTTTTCCGTTTTTCATATCTTCGAGTAAAAGATTGAATGGATTGTCTTTTTTGATGGGCATTAAAACCTCAGCTTCACTCAGCTTATCGAATGTTCAATCGCTAACAAATCATAATCTTGTGTAATCGAAAAACTAGCCTAAAGCATTGCGTAACCGGCAATCGGAATTGACTTAAAAACGAGGTAAGTCTGAAATGCTGAAGATGAAAATAGAATTAGTCTTACCTTTGAGTTTATTGCTTTTTGCCTGCACGCACGCGCCAACAGATTTGCCGCCTGTACCAGTGCCCGGCCTACCAGAAACGACGGCTCAGATAATTAATCGAGCCCGAATCGAAAAATACTCAGAAACGCTGGCTATGGATGTGTTTTACGCTACAAATCGCGAAAGTGCCGGTGATGTCAGCCTCTGTAACAATCAGTCATACGGAATCAAAACCGACAAACAACTCAATTTCGGCGTTTGCCGCGTGAATGTGCCTAAACGACACGCCACCGGCCAAATTGAAGTGGCTGCGGATTCACGCGCCGATACTCACCGTTACTTCAGGGTCCTGAATCAAAAAACTTTTGACGCTGAAAACTTTGAAAAAGTAATCAAAAATAATCCGGCAAAAGAAGTGTTGGTTTTCATTCACGGATTTAATGTCAGGTTTCAGGATGCGGTCTTCCGCGCAAGCCAGATTGCCTACGACCTGAAATTTCAAGGTCCGGTTATTCTTTTTTCATGGCCAGCCGGCGCCGATTCAAGCTTCCTTGGCAAAGCCATGGTTTCCAGAACCTATGCGTCTAATAAACTGAATGCCGAACAAAGTGTACTTCCGGCAATCGAGTTTTTCAAACTGATCGGAAACTACAATATCAAAGTGAATATCATCGTTCATTCGATGGGCCACCAGATTGCAATCCCCGCACTCACAGCCATTGCTCAGGAAGCAGGGCTTGTTTTCAAACTGGATGAACTGGTGCTCAACGCCCCCGATTTTGACCTCAAAGAATTTAAAAAAGTGTCTGGTGAACTGAAAAAAATAGCTACGCGAATTACACTTTACTGCTCCTACAACGACAGCGCGATGGTCGCCTCCGAAACCTACAACGGCGGAGAACGCCTAGGCGCCTGCGAAAAATTCGAGGGCGTTGACGTGATCAACGTGAGCGAAGTTGACTCTTCAAGCTACACCCCGAGCCTTGGCCACGGGTATTATTCGTCGCGCGCCGTTCTTACAGATGTGGCGCAACTGATGATGGGGATTGAGGCCGAAAAAAGACTTTTCATCCGCCGAAGTGAACCCAACAGCACCGAAGATTTTTATCTGCGCCCGTAATCAGTTTTGCTGTCGAAGGAGTTCAACCGATGAAACCGGTTTTAAAAACCGCTGCTTAAATTATTCAAAACATTTTAAATAGCTATTACCCGTGTTTTTTAGAGCTTAACCAAAAAATGAACTCGCTGCTTAAATGATAGCACCTGAAAATTGTGGGCTCAGCGAACAAACCCAAGAAAAGCTTTATACGGTATTTAGA
>JANOJH010000140.1:0-4155 GCA_031408135.1 Bdellovibrio sp.
GTTTTAATGAGTTTTTCGGGCTTTGCCGCAAGCAATTGAATAACATAAACACGGACGGGGACTAGGCCGAAAACGGCTTTTTTGCGAAGGCCACTTGAAAAATGAGTCATCTGAGCTTCAGTTTTATCGTCGTTTTGTAAAACAACGGATTTGACCAATTTTGCATCTTCGTAAATTTTAGTTGTTGTTTCAGTTTTTAAGGTTGCAGAGTTTGCGAAGGTTCCGGAAATTGCTACAAATAGGGTCAAAAAAGACGTAATCGTATTTTTCATTGAGATCCTCCAAAGATTTTTAGTATCTGACGTATTCTTAGCTCCGGTGTCAAACAAAACACTATGTAGTCGTTAAAAAAGCGATTTGATACTGTAAATTTTTGAGCCAGCTTGTCATGGTCAAGCTGAAATTGCTGGTTTAAGCTGAATTAACGAACTTTAAGGAGAAATTATGAAGCAGATTATACATACAGATTTTGCACCCAAAGCCGTAGGCCCTTATTCACAGGCGATCCGCATGGGAGATTTTTTGTTCTGTTCAGGGCAGATTTCAATCGATCCGAAAACGCAGGACGTTTTCACCGGTGATATCAAGACACAGACGGAAATGGTGTTGAATAACATCGAGGCGATTCTGAAAAACAGTAATCTTAATTTCTCGCACATTATCAAAACGACAATTTTTTTAACCAGTATGTCTGACTTTGCAAGCGTCAATGAAATTTATGCAAAACGCTTTCCAAAAGACCCGCCGGCACGTTCAACCATCGCCGTTGCCGGTTTGCCAAAAGGCGTAAATGTTGAAATTGAAGTGATCGCCAACTTTGAAGCGAATTAAATATAGAAAGCGCAAACTCGCGTTTTTATTATTTTTAATATTTTCGGGATTTTTGCTGCACGAACGAAGCGTTGTTCTGCAAACCCCGCCGAGCGGAATAATCGACAGCCTCGCGAAAGCCGACTGTGGTGTGGTCTTAACCGGTTCGGCCGGCAGGATCCGCGAAGCGTTTGAAATCCTGAATCTCGGCAAGATTAACAAGCTTGTGATCTCTGGTGTTTACAAAGGCACGCAATTGCATGAAATTTTTCCGCAGCTGCCTTTTTATCCCGGCATTAAGCCCGAGAACATTGTACTTGAGAAAATATCCGGCAGTACCTTTCAGAATGCCGTTCAGAGCTTACAGGTGATTCAGATCCTGAAGTGTAAAAACATCCTCTTAATTACCTCGCAGTTGCATATGTACCGTGCGCTCAAAACTTTCAAGGCGGTTTTTCCGGCTGAGATTGAGCTGCGCACGTATTCCACCGTGAATCCGGTTAAAGAAGACTCTGAGCTGACGGTGTTTTTTGAGGCCTTTAAATCCATCTTTTATTCACTGACCCCGCATATGCTATTGAACAACTGATCCACTTACGATTGTCTACCTGACAATGGTCTGGATTAAGTTCATTTGGAATTGTGCCGATGAATAAGTCCTATGGGGCAATTAAAACTTAATAATTTGGATCATATTCATTTTGAAAACGTCAGCTATCAGATTGAGGGATTAGATCCGGTATTAGTGCGCGTGGATCTGGATTTTCCGATGGATCAGACGGTGATCATTCAATCCTCGAACCCGACTCATTCGGTGCATATTCTTGAAATGCTCGCCGGCCGGAAAGCCCCGCATTCCGGAAAAATAAAGTGGACCGATGCCGATACATTTGAAAACCGCGAAGTCAGGGTTCCGATTTATGATCTGGTTTCCTGTTATTTTGAATCGACGAGGCCTGATCCCAACATCAAAGTGCTTAAACTTCTGACCGACACCGGGGTTAAAAAACCGATGCTGAATGAAGCCATCGATCATTTTGAAATTTCCGGTTTACTTGAGAAAAAATTCAGGGAGCTTTCGTATGAGGATCAAAAGTTGCTTTTGCTTCTGATTCCGACTTTTAAAACACCACAGATGCTGATTCTTGAAGACCCGGCCGTTGGAATATCCGAACAGGTTTTTCTGAACTACCTTGACTGGGTTCAGATCTGGCAGCGCCAAGGGCATATTCGTCACATTTTTATGACGAATAATCATCCGGCAGCAGCGCGTCACCTTGCGGCGAGCACCATGTATGTCGAAGGCGGATTAATTTACGTCGATGAAAACCTGACCTTTAAAAAAATCGTACACTTCTGAGTTTACACTTAAGGCCATTCAACTCATAATTCAAAGCATGCGTTCTATCAGCCTCAGTTATCTGTTTCTGAAAAAATTGGTGTTATCCAGCCGTTCCGGCGCTCTTGTGCGAAGGATTACTGTTTTGTCATTTATGGCAATCGTTTTAAGTATTACGGCATTTTTTATCGTGCTGTTCGTCATGAACGGAATGAACAAAAATATTAAGAACCGGATTCTGACGATCGAACCTCATCTCACCACGGTCAACACCGCGGCACAGGAAACCGAACTGAAAAAGTATTTTGAAAATGCGCAGTCTGTCCGGTATCAGAGCCTGGATCTAATTTTGCGAACGATAGACGGGCAGTTCCGTGGCGGCGAAGCCATCGGCTATACCGATGAGGGTCTGAAAATCTGGATGAATCATCTGTGGCAGACCAAAAAATTAAATCACAACTACAATTACACCGACGCAAGCCTGACCGATCTTGTCTTGGGTGAAAATGAAATTGCAATAGGCGTTGATCTGGCCCGCTCGCTTAGTTTACTGGAAGGCGACGAACTGACGCTGATCCCGCCCGACACTTTACTTTTGAGTTCGCTTGAAACCCCGATTTTTCAGAAAGTTACAGTGAAACGGATTCTGAATACTGATCTTTACGACCTTGATTCGAAACTGATTATTTTCAATAGCGATAAATCCCTGAAAATTTTTGCAAAAACGCTTAGTCGGCATGCGGGTATGCACATCTGGTTCGATTCCGTTGAGCGCGCAGAAGTTACCAAAAAATTACTTGCCGCCCGCAACATTTTGTCTGAAACCTGGCAGGAAAAAAATTCGGATTTATTTTTTGCACTGAAAATGGAAAAGCTCATGATCGGAATTTTTCTGGGCCTTGCCGGGCTGATTGCGTCTTCGTCGATTCTGACAGTGTTGGCGCTGCTTATGTCGCAGAAGAAACGTGACATCGCGATAATTAAAACGCTTGGGCTTTCACAACGCCGAACGCTGTGGCTCTTCACAAGGATCGGACTATGGATTTCGGGCGGGGCGATTGCGCTCGGATCTTTTTTAGGCGTGGGCATCAGTCTGTATATTCAGTATAATCCGATCAATATCCTGCCGAATATTTATTATGATTCATCGATTCCGGCGTATGTGGATTTTCCGCTGGTGGGGATTGTAATCGCGATTTCAGCGTTGCTTGCGTTGTTCGGTTCCTATTTTCCGGCAAGAGCCACGCTTAAAATTCAGCCGGCAATACTTCTAAAACAGAAAAACTAAACGCTCACGTTGTATTCGCGCAGCGCCTGATTGAGTGAGGTTTTCTTATTCGTTGATTCCTGGCGGAGTCCGATTATCAAAGCGCACGGTACGCCGTAAGTACCGGCCGCAAACGTTTTATTTTCAACCCCGGGAATAACAACCGAGTTAGCAGGCACGCGGCCTTTTGTAATAACGGGCGTGGCTCCCATTACATCAATAATTTTGGTTGAAGCTGTAAGTGTAACGCCTGCGCCGAGGACAACCCCTTGCTCGAGATGCACGCCTTCAACAACAATGCAGCGACTGCCGACAAAGCAGTCGTCTTCGATGATGACCGGTTGAGCCTGTGCAGGCTCGAGTACGCCGCCGATTCCGACGCCGCCCGAGAGATGCACGTTTGTACCGATCTGCGCGCAAGAACCGACCGTTGCCCACGTATCCACCATAGTTCCGCTGCCGACATAGGCGCCGATGTTCACATAGGAAGGCATCAGTATGCAGCCCTTTGCAACAAAACTGCCGTACCGGGCAACTGCCGGTGGAACAACTCGCACGCCTTGGCTGCCATTCCATTGTTTAACCGGAATTTTATCAAAGTAACTTAAGTCACCGGTGTTCAGCATAAAATTTGTTTGAATACGGAAATAAAGCAGGATGGCTTTTTTGACCCACTCGTGAGTGACCCACGCGCTTGCAATTTTTTCGCAAACCCGCAATTCACCGCTATCGAGTTTTG
>JANOJH010000570.1:0-3367 GCA_031408135.1 Bdellovibrio sp.
CTGCGGACCAGGTGCTGGATGAAGAAAAGTATGACATCACCTGGATTGTGCAAAAAGGCCTTGGGCAAGTTGTAGATCTCGGTACGAATAAAAGAAAATACATTGAGCTCGACAAAATGGAGCCAGCTTCAGCTGCAAAAAAATTGCGAGAACTCCTGAAAATTCTTGAACCCGAAGTGGCGATAAGTTTTCAGTGCCCGTGGTGGGTAAATTACGAACTTTACAAAGCCGACGTTGCTATCCGAGCCGGAGTTAAAAGCCAGTGGCATAGTTTTCTTTTTTTGAACCATGGTATCCGACAAAAAAGATCAAAAGCGGAAAAACATGAACTTGAATACAATCTTGATCTTATCTATCACACACTGAACCCACGGCAGACCAAGCTGTTTCATTACTTTGAAATTTCCAAGCCGGCTGAAACCGACGTACTTGAAAAATTCAAGCTGACCGCCGAGCAGTACGTGGTTGTGCATCCGGGAATGATGGGCTCAGCGCTTAACTGGCCGCAATCTGAGTACATTAAATTTATTCAGCAGATGCTTGCGCAGAAAAAACATGTGGCTATTACCGGTACAGAAAGTGACGAAAAATATCTGACGGAGATCAAAGAAAAGTTTCTGCAGAATCCGGACGTCACGTGGTTGCAATCAAAACTGAATATCCGGGAATTGGTACAAGTTCTGGCCCATTCCGAATTGGTAGTTGCGCCTTCAACCGGCGTTGCGCACCTTGCGGCCAGTGTGGGCGCCAACGTAAAAGGGATTTTTTCGCCGGTACGGGTTCACCACCCGACACGATGGGGACCACGCGGCCCCAATGTTGAAATAATTATGTTGGATATGCCGGACTAGTGGTCTTGCACCAGCTTGCGGCTGAGCTTTATTGAATTGATTCTGACGGCAATATTGACTATCATCAGCCTCATATGAAAATCCAAAATGTAATTCTCGGTGTATTTTTCAGCCTTACAGTTCCAACAGCGTCATTTGCACAAATTTCGCTGCCGGAAATTAAAACCGAAGTTAAAGTTGTAAAAGAAACCAAAAAAGCCAAAGAACTGAAATCCCTCACTGAACAATATCAAAAAACACCGAACGACTCGGCACTGCGTGATAAAATAATCAAGCTAGCGGTTAAAGTTAAACCGAATGTGCCCGAAGAAGCCACGCGTGCTTTTGAAAAAGCAACAGCATTACAATCGGAAGCAAAAGATGCGGCCGGTTTTGATCTTTCGATCGCGTCTTACAAAGAAGCTATTTCAATAGCGCCTTGGTGGGGCGATGCGTATTTTAATCTGGCACTTACACTGGATTTGGCTCAACGATATGATGAGGCCATAGCAGCTCTGAAAACGTATCAACTGACAATCAATGCCGAAAGTTCTGAAATTCGCGATGTTCAGAATAAAATCTACGCGATTGAGGCTAAAATTGAAAAGTCGGCTGGTTCTAAAAAAGATACTCAGATCATTGCCGGTCAAAGTATCGGCGGGCTTACAATAGGTATGCTTTCAGAGAAACTTCGTCCGCTTCTGGGTGAATCTTCAAAATCCGAAAATGTCGGCCCGTGGTGGCAACATCTGTGGTGGAAGCAGACCGGGCTGATGACTACAATTAAAATGTCTTTGAATAAAGTGGATGCCGTTCAGGTTTCGGGACCTGCTACTCAGTATAGAACTTCTGAAGGCATTGCCATCGGATCGCCTGAAAATACAGTTCAACCGAAATTGGGCGACGCAGACCGCACCGGTAAGCAAAAGAGTGATGGTAAAAGTGTCTATTGCTATCGCAGCGGCATAAAGGTTACGGCAACTGAAGGAAAAGTTTCGGCTATCGAAGTTTTCCGCCCGCAGGGTTTTGATGAAACCTACTGCGAATCCAGACTCATCGAATAAGCATGTTTCCGGAATCCATCAGCGAAAAAATTCAAACCATTGCCGACTCAATTATTAAGCTTTCGGATTTCTATATCAAAAATCCGCAGGCAGAAACACCTTGGACTCAAAAATTCTGTCAGATCGCCTATCGGCACTATTATCTGCCGCTGAATTATATTCGCTGTGCCCATATCATTTCCCGTGGCACTCAAGTGGGATTTTTCGATAACCTGACGCATTTTATAGATTGGGGTTGCGGGCCGGGCACGGCCAGCCTTGCACTTGCAGATTCAGAAATTCTGAAAACACAGATAAAAAAACAGATATTATTTGATCTGGAAAAATCCACAATCAGCAGCTTCGGTGATCTGCACTCAAATTTAATCAATAAAGACTATTTTGATTTTCTGGACTTGAAAACCGCGCCGAATAAGCAGAACACCTGTCTGGTATTTTCGTATTCACTTACTGAACAGAATGATTTGCCGCAGGGCTGGGAAGAATCCGAAGCTCTTATGATTTTAGAGCCATCAACCACTCAGGATGGCCGCAAACTGATGAATTTAAGACAAATTCTGATTGAAAATGGCTACTCCATCTGGGCGCCCTGCACTCATCAACTGCAATGCCCGCTGCTTATTCACTCAAAGAGTGATTGGTGCCACGATCGCGCGCATGTCAAGGCGCCCGTTTGGTTTTCCGAACTTGAGAAACATCTTCCGATGAAAAACCGCACTATCACAACCAGCTACTTACTGGCCCGAAAACGCAAACCGCCAGAAATTACAAAAACAAAGTCACGGCTTACCGGGGATTCTCTGAACGAAAAAGGTAAGACCCGCCAACTGCTCTGCCGAAGTGATCAACGTGAATTTTTAACGTGGATGCACAAGTCTATCAAACCGCAAATTTTAGCCCGCGGCGATCTCATCGAAACGCCTCATGATTTTGAAATTAAATCAAACGAGCTCAGACTGAAGTCGCCTCTCTTGACTGAAAAATAACGTTGATCAAGGCTTGCGATCAATGCTAATTTTCGCGCATGTGCGCCAAGCAAGCTTGGCACAGCTAGTTCAGAGTAAGGCCGTTGTGAAACACCCCAAAATGAACCGATGTAACTAGAATAGGCATCGTATCGAGTCTTGCAAGCTGGAAGGTAACGACCAGAGTGAAGCGTAGACAGAAAAGCTATCGGCCGCAACGTACGTGAAGTGATTGAGCTCCGTCAAATATTTTGTACAGAGTGTGGATGCCGAGACTGTATTGTATGTGCGAAGGCAACACGCAAGCTTCTGGCAGAGGAAGTAGCGATCCACCGGTGTCCGAGAGCGTGGCATGTAACTATTAAGCTGTGCCAGGAACTTGGGAGATCCACGAAAGGTTAAAACGGATGTTGAAGTCGAAATCAAATTTTAAAAGAATAAGACCAGACGCATTCTTTTCGTGGAAGTCAGATGAATCCATAGTAGCGATGAAGTGCGGTAATGTGCA
>JANOJH010000193.1:0-4468 GCA_031408135.1 Bdellovibrio sp.
ATACTTTTGATAGCATTACGGTGTATCCGAAATCGAAAATTCAGATTCTCGAGTTTTCGAATGAAACCGGTTTCGTTTCTGAATTTTTTCTGCTTGGCGGTGAAGTCCGTTTTCAGTCGGTGCATCGCAGTCTGAATAAGAATGAAGGCTTTGTTACTCTGAAAACGCCTTTTTTTGAACTTCCCACCGCTGGCGTTTATGACTTTATCGTCAAACTCGACATGCAGGTACCCAGCATCGAATTAAAAGTGATCACCGGAGTTGTGCCGCTGGAATTTTTTGCGTTTGAAAGAAAGCTGAACCTGAAGGCCGGCGAACGTGTGGTGTTTAAAGGCGAGCTGCTTGAGGGCGGCGGGGGAATCAAATTCGATTACCTGCTGAACAGCCGCAAGGCGCCGAAGGGTGAGCTTTCGGAAGTGATGAAGTTTAATCCGGGCGCGTTTTTGAAGGCCGGCAATAATTTTGTTGTAAAAGAAGCCGAGAAGAAAAAATCGCTGCAAAAAAAGAAGCAGGCGGCAGTTAAAAAGCAGAAAGCTTATGAAGCCACATTCCTTTGTAAAAAACCTTTTGCGCAACTCAATGAGTGTGCTTGGTGGCTGGAAGCCGGAAAATGTTTTCGCAAACGTTGTAATGCGAGCGGAGGCTGGGGAGATTTAATCGAGCGGCCCGTTACAGAACTCTGTAAACAGGAATTTACTGTAGCCAATTGCGACTACTAAAATAGTACGTCGACCTAGGGCTAGGCTTAGTCCAGTTGAACAATGATTAGTTGTTAGGCTTTTGTCCTTATTGAAAGAATATCTCTGTATGAAGCGAAGGTTTCGCGGAAAAGAGATCATTTTATGCTAGATGCAATCATATCCATGTTTCTATTAACCGGCCCAAGTTTAACCAATTATGATAAAGTGGTGGCGACGATCCAGAAAATTGCCGAACAGAATCCTGCAAACGCAAAGGTGATTTCGATTGGTGTGAATGATCAGGGTGTTCCGATTCAGGCGCTGCAGATCGGAAGCGGCGAAGTGAGTTCGCTGATTGTGGGCACACATCACGGAAATGAATATGGTTCAACTGCAGTAGCCCTTGGCGTAGCGGATAGTTTTGCACGCAACCCGGTGGCAGGGCAGACAGTCTATGTTGTTCCGGTGCTGAATATCACCGGTTATAATAAGACGGGCCGAAATGAAAACGGAATCAGAGGATCGTTTGATCCGAATAGGGATTACACCGGCCCTTGTAAAACCGGCGCCACATTCAATCTAAAATCAACAAAAGCACTTTCGGATTTTCTGGAAGTAAAAAAAATTCAGATTTCGGCAACACTGCACACGTACTGGCCGGCGGTGGTTTATCCTTGGGGGATTTCAACCCAGGATCTTTCAACTCCTTATGATGCCCAGTATCTCGAGCTGGTAAAGGCCGCTACTCGTGAAAGTAATTATAAGATCGGCAATAACACAGACGTGTTGTATCCGGCCGATGGAACCTTTGAGGATTATGCGTACTGGAAGCACGGGATCTGGTCATTGTTGTTTGAATTAGGTTTTAGCCACAATCCGGATTCAAACGCGATTAGAAATATGGTTGATGTGAATGTGCCGGGCATCAGAAGATTTCTGGAAATGTCCCCGAAAACCCGAGTAGCGAACCATGACTTCACCGGCCGCTGCGACACGCGAGCTATGCAAAGAATTATTCTGGAGTAAAGGTCAAGGTGGCTGGCACCTTGACGATCCGAGGTTCGTTCGTTAAATGCCGCGAATGCCGTTTCTATCGGCTCTACAAAAATCTTAAAAAATAGGAAGCCGCTCAACTGAACTGCGGCAAAAAAATATGATTTGAAGGTGCCAGCCACCTTTAGGCGCCTTTAGGCGCTGGCACCCTAGGCAACGTATAGGTACATGCAGATGAATTGGCAGATGCTGCCGGCTAAAACGCATAGGTGCCAGTAGCCGTGAAAATGCCGGTATTTTTCGTCGAGCAAAAAGAATCCGACACCGAATGTGTAAAACAGGCCCCCGGCTACCAGCCACAGCAGGCCGCCGATAGGTAAGGATTCGATCAGCGGTTTAATTGCGATTAGTACCAGCCAACCCATCAGCAGATAAATGAAAATCGAATATTTGCGGGTTTTCTTACCGAGCATTACTTCTTGCACGATTCCCACGACGGCAAGTAACCAGATAATGCCGAACAATGTCCAGCCCCAGACTCCATTCAGGATAATCAGTGTGATCGGTGTGTAACTTCCGGCGATCATCAGGTAGATGGAAATATAATCCATTTGTCTGAAAAATATTTTAACTGCGCCTTTCGAGCTGTGATAAATTGTGGAAATAGCATAAAGTGCAACCATTACGGCGCCGTAAATACTGAAGGCCACGATTTTAAATAGATCGGATTTGTCGATGGCGGAGGCCAGTAAAAAGGAAACTCCGGCACAGGCAAGCAAGGCCCCGATAAGATGAGAGATACTGTTGAATTTTTCACCTTTATACATAGGTTTTTTATATTGCTTCATTAAATGAATGGCGTAAACTCTTTTTATGCTGGCTGCAAATTCAAAACTGCAAATATTCTGATTTTTGGAATATTGCTATATCTGGCCGTGATCGCAGTTAACGATGGCTTTATGGCACTCGATGAGTATTGGGTCGGAATTACCAGATATATTCCGGCGCAATCTTCAACTTTAAAAACGCTGGTGGCTGTAGATGATGTGAAGTCACCGTTGCAGTTGTTACCGATGCATGCCGCCAGCGCAGGGTGCGCTGGCGCTTTCGATTGAATCACCGTACTGGCAATACCGTTTTGTAATTTTGTTACTGGGTTTTTTTTGTACGGGGCTATTGTTTTACAGTTTCATAAAATTCGGAAAAGTTATAAACCTCACAAAAACCGAAATCAACTTTCTGCTTTTAATGTTGATTTTTTATTTCGGGGCGCCATTTGCACTGACTCGCTCGATGTTCGAATCGCTGGCGGCTCCGTTTCTGACTTTAGCGGCAGTTTTGCCATCAAGTATGACCAAAGTGAAAAATTAAGCGACCTGCTTTGGGGCGTAGTGTTCATTTCTGCGGCTTTTGTTCTCCGCCAACAGCTCGGGTTCTGTGCGCTGGTTTTTATTATTTTACCAGTGTTGAAAAAAAACTGGAGGCAGATGTTCGTTGCCGGCGGGCTGAGGCTGTTATTATTTGTGCTTTCGGGGATACCGGATTATTTTCTCCGCGGAAAATTTCATTACTCATTGTTAAATCTCACGGTCTATAACTTTGAACACGGGTTCGACTATGGGAACAGAACCGTTTTCTTTTATCCGTTGTTGATTCTGATTGTCGGGTTTATTCCGTTTTTTATTTTACCTGCACGCTGAATTTCGCAAAAACCGTGTAAGGCTACTTCTGCTTTACACCCTGAACGGCAGTCTTTTTGTAGTAGCAAGTTTTTTTCCGGCCCAGAAGAATCTGATTGAAATGTCGCGGTATTTAAATAAGCACCCTGAGGCGAAGACAATTTACCGGGTTGATTCAACCCCTGAATGGATTACCGAAGCTTTTATTCTGAAAAAAAACTTTAATTTTATTGATCTGGCGCCATCGTTGTTAAATACAGCAGACTGGAGCGATTGTAGTCAGATGCTGGTACTTAGCGAGGCTCAGGAAGAAAATTTTAAGCCACTAACCGGCAAACTGCAACTGCGGGCCGGTTTTAATGTAAATCTGATCGAGCAACTTGCATACAAATTCAATCCGAAAAATAATTTGCGACGGATTAGGCTCAGTCTGTTTTCGGACTGCCGTGAATAATTAAAAATTCCATTAACCAATCAAGTTTGGATGAGTCAGTTTTATTTCTGTTTATGAATCGGGGTGCCGACGTGGATTCCGATTTCATCAAGCTCATCTTGCACGCCCCACATTTTTGAAATCAGGCGCGGCGAGTGCGAACTGATATACGACATAATCAGATATTTCAAAAGCCGCCCGACAAATATCGCAAGCATCGTCGGTAAAAATGGAGTATGCGCAGCACTTGCCAGAATAATTGACGGTTGTTGCATGACCGGCGTTGCCGCTATAAAAAAGACAAGCAATAAACCATACCGGAGAAAAAAAGTTTCTGACCAGAGCCAGAAGCTACCCTGATTGATCGCAGGGTAAATTTCAAGAACCCACGGTAACCCGTGAGTCTGCAGCAGGTGGAATAAAATCATCGCGCCCATCGTTGAGCCGGTTGAAATGCAAAATGAAAGATAAACCCAGCTTTTAGGTTTGAGCATAGCACTGGAAATCAACAATCCGTCCGTGGGAATGATCACAATAAAGCTGTCGATCATTGCAAGAAAACCGAGTAGCGGTGGATACCAGATTCGATCTGTGTAAACCTGCAGATATTGTACGCTGGACTCGATTCGCTTGCGTAGTTTTGCTTTAAACGACAAAATTGGCCCTTCTTGTATCAATTTGAG
>JANOJH010000222.1:0-6267 GCA_031408135.1 Bdellovibrio sp.
TAGGTATGAAGCGAGCCGACGTCTGGATGATAGTGATAAGGCTGCATAGAATAAGAAGCGATAATGAGGTCGGCACCATGATCTGCGGCAACATGGGTACTTAAGGTGTCGCGAATTTCTCCATCATAGTGATATATGAGTTTTCCATCGGGTTTTTTGATAGGGTATGGCGCAAACATAGGCGGTAACGCAATTGAGGCGGCAACAGATTCAGAAATCTTGGTATAACCGATGTATTTGGTGGTGGGGTTTTTGGTGCTCTCTAAATAGGGACCAAAAATTGTCTTTCTTGAATGATTCAACTGAGTTGCAACAATGTATAGCTCGACACCAAGCCGCGAAAACTCATTTTCATCGAGAATATACTTTCGCAGATATCGCTCAATGCCATTAGTATTGAATATTCCGTTAAGTTTAAATCCTTTTTTAAACAAGACTTCCAGGCCGCCGGTTAAGAGCGACTTCTGTAGAAGGCTCTCGGGTAGCCAGCTTAAAATCCGTTTCGAGTTAATATTAAATATGTGCCGGTAACCAACGGGCTTAATGTGATCTTCTTTTGGTAAGTTATAAAAAGGAGAGTTTCCAAAGCCGACCTGGAATGCTGTTATCAGAGATTCGAGAGATTTTCCCGAAGCCAGAACTGACGCAACGAATGCTCCGGCACTTGAACCAACATAAAGCTTAATAGTTGGTTTAGAGTTTTCAACACTATCGCCAGGAAACTTCTGCTGGACCCATTCTTTCGGGCCACCGGAGAACGCAAAGCCCTTTTCTTTCAGGGCAAGGCATACGCCAATATGATAAGCAGCGGCCTTTATACCGCCTCCACTCAGAACAAGGGCAATTTTCTTCTTTTTTTGAATATTCATTTGAATAGGTAGTAAAACACGAAAAAAACCCAAAATAAAAGGAATTCATACTGTAAACAGGTGACTATTCAAGACCTAAGACCAACTCTAACATCAATATTGACAAGGGCTTTGGGCGTGTTTACCCTTGAATAGTCGAGGTGAGAAATGATGACCACTACTAATAGTTGGTTGCCACTGGCTGAATATTCAATGAAGCATCAAGTGAGCATTTCAACGCTTAGACGAAGAATTAAATCAGACGAAGTTAAGTTTCGTTTTGATGACGGGAAGTATCTCATTTTAGATTTAGATGAGGACCCTGCAAATGTGGCATTCGCCGAAGAACATCGCCCCTCCCTAAAAAGCGAAGTTCAAAAAAACTCGGCGCAAGCCACTCAGGATCGTAAAACAAATATCAGTTTTCAGCCTCAGGACTCAAGCGAGTCCGTAATTTCAGCAGCAAACAGACTCTTGTTGGATTTAAAAAAAGCCTACACCCAGGTTCTTCAGGAAAAAGAAGAGCAAATTCTGTCTCTAAGAGAAGAGACCATGGACCTGAAAACCTTAATCAAGGTGTTGGAGTCAGAGAACTCCAGACTTAGAAACTAAGCAAAAAAAACCCGACTCTTCAGTCGGGTTTTTTGTTTTAAACGACTTAAATTATGCCGCTGTATCTGCAGAATCCGCTTTGGCTTTCTTTTCGATACGCTTTGAGCCTAATTTCTTCATAAACTTTTCGGATTTTTCAAAAGCAACCGCGAACACTTCATCAAGATTTTCGGCAAGTATGAATTTCATTTGCAGTTTGAATTGTTCCGGAATGTCTTCAAGATCTTTGGCATTCGAAAGGGGAATAATTACATTTGTAATACCAAGGTTAAGAGCCGCAAGACATTTCTCGCGAATTCCACCGACTGGCAGCACACGGCCTTGAAGTGTAACTTCACCGGTCATTGCGATATCGTTTCTGATCGGAGTACCGGTTAGTAAACTAACAAGAGCCGTCGTCAGAGTAATACCTGCAGAAGGTCCGTCTTTTGGAATTGCACCGGCAGGAAGATGAACGTGAACGTCAAACTTCTCAAACATTTCCGGATCGATTCCGAGTTCATCCATGTGTGCTCGGGCATAAGACATTGCCGCGTGGGCTGATTCTTTCATTACATCGCCGAGTTGGCCGGTCAGCATAAGGTTGCCTTTGCCCTTCATTTTTAAAGCTTCTATTAAAAGTACTTCGCCGCCGGCCTGAGTCCAAGCCAATCCCTGCACAACGCCCACGTTTGACTCGAGCATTTTTTCTTCGCGAGTAAACCGAGGTGGCCCCAAAAGCTCAGGAACAGTCGTTGCATTAACTTCAACAAAAGTTGCTCCGTCCATAACCAGTTTTTTTGCCACTTTTCGGCAAACAGAACCGATTTCGCGCTCTAAGTTACGTAAGCCGGCTTCGCGGGTATATCCTGCAATTAAGTATTTAATGCCTTCATCGGTGAATTTGATACTTGTATTTGATACGCCGTTTGCATCCATCTGTCTTTCAACAAGATGCTTCTTCGAAATTAAAAGCTTATCGTTTTCAGTATAGCCAGGAATACTGATCATTTCCATACGGTCGCGAAGTGCCGCTGGAATATTTTCAACTACATTCGCAGTCGCGATGAAAAGAACATTTGATAAGTCAAAGTCCACATTTAAATAGTTGTCTCTGAATGTAGAATTTTGTTCCGGATCTAACACTTCGAGCATCGCTGAAGATGGATCGCCTTTGAAGTCTGAAGCCATTTTATCTATTTCATCGAGAACAATAACCGGATTACGGGTTTTTGCCTGACGTAAAGCCTGAATAATTTTGCCAGGCATCGCGCCCACGTAAGTTCTTCTATGCCCACGGATCTCCGCTTCATCTTTTACTCCGCCGAGTGCAATTCGGAAGTACTCGCGCCCCATCGCTCTTGCGATAGATTTTCCAAGCGAAGTTTTTCCCACGCCCGGAGGTCCGCTGAAACATAAGATTGGACCTTTCATAGAGGATTTTAGTTTTCTCACTGCAAGAAACTCCAGAACGCGGTCTTTTGCTTTTTGCAGATCATAATGGTCATCATCAAGAATTGCTTTTGCTGATTTTATGTCAATAATATCTTCTGATTGCTTACCCCAAGGAAGATCAACCATCCAATCAAGATAAGTGCGCACCATAGTGGCCTCACTTGCATCTGGGTGCATACGCTCCAGTCGGGACAATT
Source organism: Bdellovibrio sp. (assembly GCA_031408135.1). Classification (GTDB taxonomy): domain Bacteria; phylum Bdellovibrionota; class Bdellovibrionia; order Bdellovibrionales; family Bdellovibrionaceae; genus Pseudobdellovibrio. Next base: position 3,092 of record JANOJH010000222.1, read on the forward strand.
GCTTCAGAGATTCAGTTTGCACCGGCTCCGGCATTCCACTTGAGAGAATTTTTGCTTTTAACTCATCCATTTCTTCAGATTTAGAATCCTGGTTTTCACCAAGTTCATTCTTTATAGCTTTCATTTGTTCGCGGAGGAAGTTTTCGCGTTGTCCGCGCTGGCCATCGCCCGGTGGGTTGCCGCGGATTTTAACTTGGGCCGAAAGAACTTCAAGCTCTGCCTGCAATAATTGACACACGAAAGATAATCTTTGTTTGGTGTCTGTCGTCTCAAGAACTTTTTGAGCATCATTTACTTTAAGACCCATGTTGCTTGCGATAAGATCGGCAATCCGCCCTGGATCGTTAACATCATCAAGTACTAATAGAATATCAGGAGATAAGGCTTTTCCGAATGCTATCGATTTTTCAATGCACTCTTTAGCTGTTTTTACCAACGCGAGCAGTTCGGTCTGCTGAGTAGGATCAACAACATCTTCAATTTTTTCGACGGCGACTTCAAAAGAGCCCGAAGTTTTGGTAAAGGATTTAATTCTTCCCTTTGCCTCGCCCTGAATCAGAATTTTGACCCGTCCATCCGAAAGCTTGCGCATTCGCATGATTTTAGCAACGGTACCTGTTTCATAGATACTGTCGGGAGTCGGATTCTCTTCCGCGATATCCTTTTGCGAAGCCAAAAAGATAAGACGGTTCTTTGATAAAGCTTCTTCAACTGATCTGATAGAAGACTCTCTGCCGACAAAGAGAGGAATTATCATGTATGGGAACACAACAATATCTCGTACGGGCAACATAGGCAAAGTTTGCGGGATTTCTACGGATTGATTATCAAATGTCATTAGTGACTCCTGTTTACTGAGTAATTATTCGGAGTCTTTTAGCATTTGCTTAAGGGACAATTAGTCTGGATAACGTCTGGTTTTCATTGAATAAGGATAAACAAAACAAGACTCACATCCTTGTAAGTACAACTCGTCCTCTGAGAACTTGCGTATTACTGGAGAGTGGGGCGTGCCGTTGACTGGGTGTCTTTTTCGTTGTCTTCCATGCAAGTAATGCACAATGTGGCCAAAGGTCTAGCTTTCAGGCGTCGAATATCGATAAGTTCTTCACAACTTTCACAAAGCCCGTACGTTCCGGTTTCAAACTTAGATAAGGCTTTATCAATTAAGAGTAAGGAAACATGGTCCCGCTCATGAAGTTGAATGTTTAAGTTGTCTTGTAAATTCTGAACGACCGCATCGACTTCATCCGCAGCTTTTGCTGATGATGTCTGAAGGTTTTTGAACTCTTGGTTTTTATTTAAAATCTCGCTCTTTTGAATCAGTAGTGATTTTTTAATAAACTCAAGTTCATTGTTCTGTAAAACGGATGAATCGTTTTCGGCGCTGTTCATCTAATTCCCCCCTAGATAAAAGTTTCCGAAATTTCTAGGGATATTAGCTTGAGAGAAAATTATGTCACCAAAAAAAGCCTTCACTTGTGTGACGTATCAAAATCATCGTGTGCGTCACAGCAGAGCATACGTTTTTTGTGCAGCTTCTTCCATTTCTGCACCCTCAATACTCAGCCTGGTCCAAGGTATGGCTAACAAACGGTCATTTTCTATTTTTTCCTCTGTCATCTCACAAATTCCGTACGTACCATTTTCGATTCGCGATAGAGCAAACTCAATTTCAAGAAGCTGTGTTTTTATTCGACTTTGATTTACTAAAAAAGCGTGCTCTTCCTGATGAGCGGCAGATTGGTCAATTTCATCGCCGCCGGCTTTATCTATTTGATTAAAGTCCGCAGTGGATTGGCGTGCACGGTTGAGCAAATCTGATTTCATTTTTAAAAGTCTTTGTTTGCACGATTTGATAATATCCATAAGACCTCCCGCCTTAATTTACTAAACAGTACTTGAATGTATTGTTTAGATTGGAAATTAAGACAGAGGTCTTGGGGCTACCGGTTAAAACATTACTCTATTTTTTTTAGAATTCCTGAATCGAGGGTTAAAACGTGTATAGGGCGCTCTAATTCGCGCTGGCTCGACATTCGGAGCTGACCGGTTACACCGTCGCTCTGACCCATTGAACGCAAGGAGCTGGCTAAGGTCTCGCGGGAGGTTGCACCTGCTTTGATTTGTTCCTTAACGATCCTGGCCACCTCATAGGCCTGAATTTCAACCAAGGTCGGTTCTTCATTATAAAGCGCAAGGTACTCTTTAAAAAATGGTGCAGGTTCAGTTGCTGTTTGTGAAACGTCTATAGCATCAACAAAATAAACGCCGGAGTTATAATTTGCCGCACGTTTTGGAAGGTCGGGGGAGTTCCAGATATTTGTGCCCAGATACTTCATATCTTTAACGTCATTATAGCTCATAAACGCCAGAATCTGCCCCAGCGCACGACTACTGTCGGGCACGAACAAAACGTCAAAATCAACGATCGGAGGGAGAACATTTTCAGCCGACCAATGATCTCTGGAGCTTTTTTTAGCAACAGGCTTCTTATTGGATTTTTCGCCTGCGGCCGCTAAAGTTTCTTTAAGCCCCTTTTGATCTTTTTGTTCTTTCAGTTCTTTGACCCGCGCTTCATATTCTTCGGCTCGGGCTTCGACATAATAAGTACCAACCAATTTTTGAATTGCTTCGGTAAAATCAGTTTCTTTCGGATCATAAGTCTGTGCCGCGGTTATTTCTCCACCGCGGGCCAGAATATGATCCCAGAAAATACTGCTGAATTCGACGCCGTAGGAATCATTTGGAAACAGTATTGCGAATTTTCTGGCATTTAGTTTTTCAAAAGCAAACCGAACAATTTTGTCTACCTGCATTTCAGGAGTAACAGAATTTCTGAAAATATAATCGCCAATATTGGTAAGTCCGGATTTTTGCGAAAACCCAAAATAAGGAGTACTGAGCAATTCGGCGCGAGTCGCAATAGCTGCCGCTTCCCGCGCAGTAAATCCACCGAGCAGTACGATAGCTTTGTCATCTTTTACGAGCTTGTCTACGCCGCTGGCGGCGTGTTCGGGATTACTTTGAGTGTCAAACAGCGCGAGACGGAATTTGTTGTCGGGGTTATTCAGATCGAGTCCCATTCGTATTGCATTTAAAACGTGCTGACCGAGACTTGCATTTTTCCCAGACAAGGGCAGAAGCGCGCCGATTACTTTTGCATCGACGTCATT
>JANOJH010000232.1:0-30661 GCA_031408135.1 Bdellovibrio sp.
GCGATGGCAAAGCCCTCGTTGAAAATCTGCCCGGCTTTGAGGTGATCATTTCACCACAGTATGTTCTGAATCTCAAAGCCTTATCAGAAGTGGTCGGACCCATTCTGGATATTGAGCCCGAAAAAATTGTGGAGCGCTTCCGGCGCAGCAAGCGGATTAACGGCCCTTTTTCCACAATCCGGTTGAAAGATAACCTTTCGCGTGAAGAAGTATTCAGGCTGAAACGCATCCGATTAGACACTCCGGGGCTTGAAATCCGCGAATCCATCATTCGTCATTATCCATTACACGAAAATGGCGCGCAGATTTTTGGTTACGTAGGTGAAATATCAAAAACTGAAATTTCGAAACTGAATGAAAAGTATAAAAATTCGCTGATCTTCGAACAGGGCGATGTGGTCGGAAAAAGCGGCCTCGAAGAAAACCTCGAAGAAAAAATCCGCGGCAAAGACGGAGTCAGCTTTGTACAGGTGGATGCCCATGGCCGAAAAAGCATAACTGAAATTCCGAATATCTACGGCGAACAGATTGTCGATCTCGATCCTTTGCATGGCAACAGTGCTTACCTCACAATCGATCGCGACATTCAGGAAGCCGCTCATAAATCCTTCGTCAATCAAAAACGATTCGGCGCGGTTGTGGCAATGAAATCCAATGGTGAAATTTTAGCCTGGATGAACGGTCCGTCATTTGATCCCAACCTGTTTGCCACCGAAGTGCCGACAAAAATCTGGAACAAACTCACTTCCGATCCGTTTAAACCATTGCGGAATAAAGTAATACAGGATCATTTCTCGCCGGGCTCAACTTTTAAGCCGCTAGTGGCACTGGCTGCGCTCCAGGAAAAAGTTATTACCGATAAAACCGTTCTGTATGCGCCGGGCCGGCTTTATTTCGGAAACCGCTGGTATCACAATCACAACAAGAACGGCGAAGGCTACATCACCATTTACGACGCCATCGAGCGAAGCAGTAACGTGTTCTTTTATCAACTCGGCATCAAACTCGGGGTTGATAGAATGTATAATTACATCAGCCTGCTAGGCCTGGGTTCTCGAACCCAGATTGAAATGGACCGCGAAGCACCGGGACGTTTGCCAAACTCTGCATGGAAAAAATCCATCCGTGGCGAAGAATGGCAACCCGGTGAAAATTTAAGTACGGCCATCGGCGGCGGTTACGTGACCGTAACACCATTACAACTGGCCGTGGCTTACAATACCATTGCCACCGAAGGCAAAGTTGTGAAGCCTTATATTATTAAAAAAATCGCAGATCACGATGGCAATGTACTGATGGAAAAATCTCCCGAGGTTGTGCGGGACGTGACGCTCACGCAGCCAAATGGTTTTAAAATTGATCGCGAAACTTTCAAGATCGTTAAAGAAGGAATGCGCCGAGTGTCTAATGGCCCACGCGGAACTGCCCGCAGCCTGAAAATTCCTGGCGTACAGATGGCCGGAAAAACCGGAACGGCGCAGGTGATGAGCTTCTCGGCTGATCAGATTTACAAAACCTGCGAAAGCCGTCCGATCCACCAGCGCCATCATGGATGGTATGTGGCTTGGGCACCTTGGGATAAACCCGAAATAATTGTTGCGGTGCTGGCCCAGCACAGCTGCCACGGTAACCCCGGCGCCGCACCCACCGCGCGCGACATTATCGAAGCCTACTTTAAAAAATATCATCCCGAAGTTATCGCTGAGGGTATAAAAAAGGGCGATACCAAAGCACTTGTGATTCCTCCAGAAAGCAGTGGTGACTGAAAATGGCTTTAAGAGCGCTGCATGTTAATGAACGAAATTTTTTAAGTCGAATTGACCTTAGGTTGATCGGGCTGATTTTCTTACTCAATCTGATCGGACTGTTTAATCTTTACAGCGCCACGCACGGGCCAAATTCCGTCAACGTCGAATCTTTGTTTATCCAGCAAATTGTCTGGCTGGCCGGCGGCTGGACCATATTTTTTATTCTGACATTCATGGACTACCTCTGGGTAAATAAGTTTGCCTGGCTAATCTACATTATCAATGTCGGCGCACTCATCTACACCGACTTTAAAGGTAAGATTGTACTCGGCGGCCAACGCTGGATTGATCTCCATTTTTTCAGATACCAGCCTTCCGAAACGATGAAGCTCTGTCTGATTCTGATTCTGGCGCGATTTCTCGTTACTCATAATTCGCAAGGTAAGGGCCTCGGCCTTCGAACGTTGTTTTTTCCGGGGTTGCTGGTTCTGATCCCGTTTGCGTTTACCGTTAAGCAGCCCGATCTCGGCACGGCCATGATGTTGCTTTTCATCGGTGGCACCATGCTTTACTTCGTCAAAATCCGAAAATCCATTCTGGCTTTTATCGTTGTCAGCGCGCTGGTTGCCATTCCGGTGGCCTGGAAATACGGTCTTAAAGAATATCAACGCAACCGGGTCGTCACATTTATTTCGCCTGATCTTGATCCGCAGGGAAAAGGATATAATTCGATTCAATCGCGAATTGCCGTGGGCTCAGGAAAATTCCTCGGTAAAGGTTTCCGGATGGGCACGCAGTCACAGCTTGAGTTTCTACCTGAACGTCACACTGATTTTATTTATTCAGTGCTTTCCGAAGAGTGGGGATTTCTCGGCAGTACGCTCGTGTTGATCACATTTGCTTTCCTGTTTAAAATCTGCTTTGAAGTGGCTTACCAATCCCGCGATAAATACGGCGCTCTGGTCGCGGTCGGGGTAACGGCCTATATTTTCTGGCATATGTTTGTCAATATCGGAATGGTACTCGGCCTTTTACCTATTGTGGGCGTCCCGCTGCCGCTACTCAGTTACGGCGGCTCAGGAATGCTCACCACCATGACCGGTCTTGGCCTTGTTTCAAGTATCGCCTATCGTCGTTATCTATTTTAAACCTCTAAAGGAAACCATTATGAAAAAATTTATTCTGCTCGCTGCAACTCTCACACTTTTTTCTGACGCGTTTTCGGCAGAACCGAAAAAAGCACCCGTCGCTAAAAAAAATAAAATGAGTCTCGGCAATATCAACATCAACGCCACCGACGATCTTTTACAGCTCGGCGATAAACTCGTTGTCACCGGTGAAGGCAGCGTCGGCATCAACACGATGACGCCAACTGCAACTCTGAACGTCAACGGTAACTCCAACCTCGACGGCCCTGTCAATATTTCAGGTGAAGTCCGCATTGCCGGCGGCCTTGAAACCAATGGTCCGCTCAATTTAAACGGCCAATTAAAAATGGGCGAAACCGTTTTTTCAAAAAATATGTTAAAAATCTCAGGCGCTAAATCAGGTTTTATCAGCTTTGTTACTCCTGCAGAAGCCGGTGCTACAACGTACACGCTGCCAAAGGTCGATGGGAAAACCGGCGAATTCCTCACAACAGATGGCTCAGGCACTATGACCTGGTCGACTTTAAAACCCTACCGCATCAGTTGCCCGAAAGATTTCTCCCTCATCGGCACACCCGACACCAGCGAAGTCTTCTGTATCTCCACCACCCAAGAGCCGCCCAGCAGTTGGCTGAAAGCCATCGCCAACTGCTACAGCAAATCCGTAAAAGCCCGCCTCTGCACAGCCAGCGAGTGGGCCATGTCCTGCGTAACCGAAACCTCTAAAAAAATGACAGGCCACTGGGAATGGGTAGCAGACTCAGGTAGCAACTACGGAAGAATAATAGGATTAGCCGGCTGCGATTCATTCAACGGAGCGAGTGTGGACATGGCGTACGGATCAAGATGTTGTTTCAGATAGTCCCCAAAAAACAATTCAGGAATTTTGAAAAAATTCCTGAATCAGCAACGAGCCACTATAATTGTTTTGTTAACAATGAAGCCTTGAGGCGCTAGACAGAAAGCCGCACTTAAGTATGCGACTTCAAAAATTCCGTAATATTATCTTTCGGCTGATTCCCAACCATTTCGCCCACTTGTTTGCCATCCTTAAACAAAAGCATCGCCGGAATCCCGCGAATTCCGAACATTCCCGGAGTCTGTGGGTTTTCATCAACGTTCATTTTAACGATTTTAATTTTGTCGCCCATCTCAACCGCGATCTCTTCAAGCTTTGGCGAAAGGGAACGACATGGACCGCACCATTCAGCCCAGAAGTCGACAAGCACAGGAACCGATGATTTCATTACGTCGGTATCGAAACTTGAATCTGTAACGGGTTTGGTATTTTCAGCCATGGAAACCTCCTTTATTCTTCTTTTTTCTGGAACAGCGCCTGAGCAAACTGAACTTTTAGATCATGCTGGGTTTTTTCTCTTTTTTCATCAGTTTTATTTTCATTCATTAATTCTAAATGCAGCTTGGCAGTTTCTGCGCGGGCCTGCCTTTTCTTAAGGCCGACGGCAAGATTCTGGTCTATTTCTCTTAAAAGAATAGTGTAGTGGTCGATTCGCAGCGGCAGTTCTTCAGAAACTGCTTGAATTTCCATGTTAATCCTAATAACGGCTTCCTCTGTTAGAGCCGCAGGTTTCGGAAATGCCGGTACAGAAGAAGGCTTGTAATCAGATTCTTGTTCAGTTGCGGCTTTGGTTTCGCTTTGCGGCTCAATGGTCAGGAATTGTTCTGCCGCAAGAACCAGGTATTCATCCTGGGTCTGCTCGGCAGTGCCTTTTACTTCAATGGTATTACTTTCGCCGCTGATCGACAGGCCTTCCATATTGGAAATAATCTGAATTTCGGTGTCGAGCGTTTTGCCGGCACTTTTTAAAATTCCCTGCTCATAGTTTCTGAAAGTATTATCGGTAATTGCAAATTTCAGAAGTTTGTCTCTGACGGTTTCAAAATCCTGTTGTGAAAATGCAAAAAGATGCATGGCAAGCTTGAGCGTACTGAGCGGATCAAAAAGTATCATGTCCATTCGCAACTTTGTGACGTCGTCCGGGGTAATTTTGTAATTTTCAGGAAAAATCAGAAATACTTTTCCGAAAAATTTAGCCGATGAGTCTTTCAGTTTTCGGCCGATGCTATGAACCGAAAGCCGACTTGTATTTCCACGGCAGATGACGTAGTCAGGATTGAACGTCAATATCGTTTCACTGAGGTTAAACTCGTTGCCCAGAGTCTCCACGTCGAAGCCTACCTTACGCAAGGTTATTTCAACATGCCTACTGTACTGAATATCATCAATAATCAATAAAACTCTATCCATTAGTCCATTATTGTAAAAGACCCTCCATGACCTGTGCAAAGAAATTGTTTAATATAGACCTTGATGTTCAAAAATAAACGGATATTCGGCTATTTACTGTCTGAAATTGTTCCCAGTTTTCTGTTGGGGGTTTTTGTATTTATATGCGTGTTATTGATGTTTCAGGCTCTGCGCTTAACCGAGTTTTTACTGGTACATGGTATCCGCTGGACACTATTAGTGAAAATTATGGGCTACATGAGCATTTCATTTCTACCTATGCTGCTGCCGATGAGTTTACTGTTCGCCATCCTGCTGACGTACAACCGCTTCTCAATGGACTCCGAAATTATTGCCTTTAAATCATGCGGGATTAATACCGGCTCGATTATTTTTCCGGCAGTTGCATTTGCCCTGCTGATCACTGTTATTTCATCGCAGACGTCCTTTTATCTGGCGCCATGGGGTAACCGGCAGTTTGAGGTGCTGATTCATCGTCTGAGCAGCACGAAGGTGGCCGCTTCCATTAAAGAAGGCACTTTCTCTGAGGGCTTTTTTGATCTGGTGGTTTACGCCAATAAAGTAGACTCCCAGAACGGCCAACTGACCGATATTTTTATTTACGATGAAAAAAACCCGGAAGCGCCACTGACAATTGTGGCGTTAGAAGGGCAGATCATACCGGACGAGTCTGTACCTGGACATTCAGTCTTGCTTCGGCTTTTCAAAGGCCAGATTCATCGTAAAGGTGAAACCCACACCGTGATCAATTTTGATTCTTATGATGTGCTGCTGAACGATCCCATTAAGCTACAGGAAAAACAAAAAACATCATCGTCACTTAATCTGACCGAGCTCCAGATCCTGCGAAAAAATCCGCAGTTCACACCTGAGCAGCGAAAAGAATACGATATCGAATACAATAAACGCGGGGCTTTATCTGCCGCATGTCTTATCTTCAGCCTTCTTGGCCTCGCTTACGGAATCGTGACGAACCGGCGCGCCGGAAAGTCTTCTGGTTTTATTCTCTCAATCGGGTTCATTATTTTTTACTGGATTGTGTATCTCACTTTTGAATCGCTGGTGAGGTCGAATCGAATTCCGCTAGGTATTGGCCTGTGGTTGCCGAATCTGATTTTCTTATCGCTTGGCCTCTTCCAACTGAAAAAAAACTGGAATTAACGCATATACGAAAAGCTGTTGCTTTTTTCTTAGCTTTTTAAGCTTAGGAGTTTTAATTTTGGTGATTTTATTTGAGGGAGTGACTGTTAACAAAAAATGGAACGATGCAGTTGCATCCGTACAACCGGGGTCATCCTTGACCACATCGCCCCTCCCTTATCTCTATTTAGAAGTAAATCTTTCAATATTTCAAAGGCTTTTTTTAGATTTTTTCACTTTTTTTATGTTTTTCGAATATTTCTGATAGACCACTAGGCCTAGTCAATTGTCTATGAGTTTTGTCCTACCCCTGCTAGGGGTTGCAAACCTAAGTCTAGTTACCCCAGCATTCAGCTATCCAAAATTCATGCAGATCTTTGAAATTCCGAACTGAATAAGCCCCCTCATGAAGTAATTTCAAGTTTCCATCGAAACCGCAAAGTTCCGGATGCGCCGGAATTGTTGAAACCGGTTTTCCCATCTCGAGGCAATGATGAACGGTCAACATGCTCCCACTTTTTACAGTTGCCTGAACCACAAGCGTAATTTTTCCGAGTGCGGCAATCAAGCGGTTACGAATAAAAAAATGCGACCGGTGCAACTTCTGATGCATTTCAAATTCGGTCAGAAAACAGATATTTCCGGAAGGCTCTTTCGGCTTAAAATTATTTAACGTCGGCGGATAAAGATTTAAAAGTCCGCTTGGCAGCACAACAATTGTCGGAACATTATTCTTCAGAGCAATCAGATGGGAAAGCTGATCCACGCCGTTTGCGCCGCCACTCACAACGCCTACGCCCGACTGCGCTACAAAATCCGAGAACTGCTGCTTCATCCATTGCTCACTCAACGGTTGCATATCCCTTGAGCCTACAACTGAAATAAATGCATTGGATTTCCAGAGTGGCGCACCGGAATACTCAAGAAAAAGCGGGGGCTCTTTCATTTTCAAGAATTCTTCCGGATAATCGTCTTTCTCGGGATAGGTGTAATTGATATTGTTCCTGTTCAGCTCATGCAAATACTCAGTTGCTGAGGTGTATTCCGCTTCTGTATAGATGAACTCTTTGTTGAGCTCGACGAGATGTTGCGGATTCCGGAATTTCAGTTTTCTCTGGAGGATTTTAAACAGCACGGCTTTTTCCATAACTGTGTTTTATCAATTATCAGGCCAGTTAATTTGTAACTTTGTCACCGATCGCAATGATGTCATTGATGTCGGTCAACATGACAACGCCAAAAGAACCGAATTTTTCGAGCACCTTGGCCACACCGTTCACTTCGTCGGTAATCTGCGAAACAACTTTAAAATCCTGGCCGGGTTCGTAAGCCGTATTTCCGAAGTCGATATACGCCACCTGATTAGGCGCAAACAAATTCTGATCCACGACGTCCGGCCCGCCGATCAACACGGCATTGCGCGTGGGCGAAATCTGCTTGTTTTTATAAGTCAGGATTTTTTCTTTTGCGATGATAATGAGATCTGTTAACAGCAGGCTTTTACAATTAGTTATTCGCAAATATTTTCCCTGATAGGGTTGGGCTTTTCCGTAAATCCGGTAAGCGTGCATCGTTCCGACTGTTGTTTTGATGTCGTTCAGACGTTCAAATATATCATAGTCTTCAACCAGTTTTCCGATGTAGTGAATATCACGGATAATCCGGCCTTCATAACAGCGAAACTTTGCTGTTTCCCCGATTTTCAGCAGAACATCAGTTTTAACGACTCTATCGGTGATGATAATGTCGCTCGAAAACTGAAAATCAAATCTAGGGAATTCTCCCAGATCAATTCTGACGTCCGGTTTGTTTGGTGGAGCAAAATATTTTCCGTTCCGGGAAAGGGGAAGACTCGGTGGTAAGCGCGAAGGCCTGTCAAAAGTTCTTCTCTTCGCAACCAGCGGTGGCGGTGGTGCTTTAGGTCGGCCTAATACAGCTTTTGGCTTAACAGTGTCGCCGCCTTGATCTTCTGACTGTCGGTTGGCCTCATCCTCATCCTCATTCTCATTCTCATCTTCGGTCGCTTCAGCGCCTTCCTGCCCTTCAGGCTTCGGTTCACTTGGACTCCGCACCGATAAAGTCGGCGCACTTTCCTCGTCGCCCATATAAAAATAAATTTTTGAATTCGGGTAAATAAAGTGCGGATTTAAAATTCCCTGTTTATTAATCGCCCAGATTTTCGGCCAGAAGTTCGCATCATCAAAAAGAATTTTGCTGATCGACCATAAGGTGTCACCTTTTTGCACGACGTACTCGCGCAGCACCTGTTTTGCTGTTGCCGCGGACCAAATGTCGTCCGGCGTTGGATTAATGTTGTAACGTCTGAATATATTATTGAATTTTTTTTCCAGATTATAATCCGGGTCGTCGGGTAAAAGGCCGGGCGCCGACGGCAGTTCCTTTTTCTGCGCTACAACGGGTGCACTTGATGAGTCGACAGGCGCGGGCTCTGCCGCCGTCGCATCTGTCGAAGCTCCAGAAGCCTCGGGCAAGGCACCGGTTTCGGGAGTTTTCTTCACTTCTTTTTTCTTTTTTGGTGCATCGATGATCTGCTTTATATCTTCAAGTACCGGCTCTTCATCTTCTTTCAGATTTTCACGATTCGGATTCAGCGGATCGATATTATCCGGATCGCCAATGAATGAACTGCTCTCACTGTTAACACCGGCCGTGGATTTTATTCTTCCTAGCGGTTTCTGTAATTTATTCGGAGTGGTGTTTGAAATTGTACCAACGACCGGCTCATTGGCCAGCACGGCCTCATTGGTGTCCTGCGCGGGCACCTGAGTCTGAACGAATACGATAAGACAAAAAAGTAATGTCTTCAGTATTGTTTTTTTCATCTCTTAATTTTATTACCAAGCATTATTGCTTTTTGCAAATTGTGTGCTGACTGATCCTGCAGGCCCATCTCGGCATAGAGCTTTGATTTTGCAAGATAAGCTGATTTCACTTCTTTCGATTTACTGTGTTTGAGAATCACAGTGTTGTAATGCTTCAGCGCCAGGATGTAATTCTTTACTTTAAAGGCATCGAGCCCTGCAAACAAATGCTTCTCGGAAATTGTCGACACAGCAGGTTTTGCGATTTTTATTGCCACCGGAATGCTTTTTTTATGCCCAGATAATTCTTCCATTAATTTGTCATTTTCGGAGTTAACCGCTGAAAAACAATTTATGGTCATTAAAAAAACAACTAGAAAGAGATTATTATTTTGACGTAACATGGTGTGCCCCTCTTGATTCTTTATTTTATCTGGATTTGATACTGAATCAATGCCAAGAGCCTGAGTTATCCACATCTATTGTTTAAAACCGCAATTTCTGGACTTTAGACCTACTGATTATCAAGGCTTTCAGCGATTTGCCTCGAACATCATCACTACTAAATATATGAAATAACTAATAATTTTCTAATAAAATCCGAATACTAAAAAAATCTTAAATAGAATCTTAAATTCGCGCTCATACAATTTGCATAAGAGCGTATGATTTTAATCTCAATCCTCTTATTTGCATTACTTGTACTCAGTCTGATCCGGTTTTCGGCTTTCGAGTTTTTATCACCTGTTGCAGAAAAGGCGCATTTATTCTGTCTCAGCTTTTTACCGCCGGAATCTCAGGCACTGGCAGAACTCAAAGCTTTGGTTTGTGCAGAAAATTTTTCAAGTCTCAACGATTCGCAACTCTATATTTCGTCAGGACTCATTCATCTGTTTGTCGTTTCGGGTGCGCACTTGCTATTGATCGAGCGTCTGCTAAACCGGACCAAGTGCAATTACGGAATTATTTTTTTCATACTGGTGCTTTACGCTTTTGCCTGTAATCTCGGCGCACCGGTCGTTCGGTGCCTGCTGGCCTTCGGTTTAAATTTTTTTCTGCTCACAAAAAATATCCGCTGGCCCGCACATTTCAGGCTGCTGCTCATCGGCCTAGCTACACTTTGTTTTAATTTCAATTGGATCAATTCGCTCAGTCTGCAATTAAGCTGGCTGGCCGCATTTCTCATGATGCTCGGTGAAAAATTTTTTACAACAAGCTCAATCCTTTTTAAGCAGAGTCTGTTTTTTGTTACGCTGCTGCCAACTGTGGCCTTCTTTCAGATACCGAGCGCTGGCACAATTCTGCTGAACATATTGCTTGCGCCGTGGCTAGAGTTCGTTTTGTTTCCACTTGGCCTTTGCACCTGGTTTTTTGCGCCGGCTTATCGCCTGTTTGATTTTGCAATTAATCTATTCAAAAGTGTGCTCACCTTTCTCGAGTTGGATTTTCAGATTCAACTTGAAGAAATCTCCGTCAGACTTACACTTTACAACTGGGCGCTTTTGCTGCTGCTTCATCTGGTGTTTCATCTTTTCCACGTCCATAAAGCACGAAGTTCTCCCGATGAAAATTAATTCTCTGATTATTTTCTTAATTGTTTTATTTCAGCTGAAAAATGCCAATGCCCCCGCCTACGTCAATCTCTGGGTGGTGTGGAATATCGGGCAAGGCCAGTGGGTCACACATATTCAATCCGATACCTGTAACCACTACGATATGGGCGGCGAATTCGGCAGTTTCAAAAGCATCCGCAAAACCCTACTTAGTCATTGCGGTAGTAAAGCCAATCGAATTCATTTAAGTCACTGGGACTTTGATCACTTTATGAATATTCCGATTGCCGCCAGAAACCTGCCCCGCTTATGCTGGGAAAATACGCCCGAATTCGGCTTTATGAAAAAATCCGCACAAGAGGTGCTGCGCTTAAACCTTCCTGCTTGCAAAGACTTTACAACTCATAAAGTCTGGGAACCCATCGGCGCCCGTACCACCAACGAGGCTTCTCAGATTTTTTTTGTTGAAAATATTCTAATGACCGGAGACTCCCCGATTCAGCAGGAAAAAATCTGGGTGAACGAAATCGAAAACTTAAGCCACACAAAAATCCTAGTGGTAGGGCATCACGGCAGCCGCACCAGCACCGGAAAAATACTGCTCGAGCACTTGCCCCGCCTGAAGTTTGCAGTGGCGTCTGCGCGTTTTCAGAAGTACCGGCATCCGCATGCTGAAACGCTTTCGCGGCTTTCGGAGTTTAACATTCCACTACTTAAGACCGAAGACTGGGGCAACATCTGGATTGTTAACTGAATTCGACGAGCTTTTTGTTTTTTTCATCCCAGAGTTTTAGCTTCAGACATTTAAGTGAATCTTTAAATGTGACCGCACATTGCTCGCCGCCGTACTGCAACTGCGCCTTCGGCAAATTGTACATCGGAATTTTCACATCCAGATGATGTAAATGATGATAGCCGATATTTCCGTACACCCAATTCAGAAATACCGGCAATTTGTAGTACGAGCTGCCATGCTCTGCAATCAGTTTGAAATTGAATTCTTTATCACGCAGCCAAAGCGTGCCTTCGAACTGATGCTGAACATAAAATAAGAAAGCGGCCATTGCATATCCGAGCAACAGCGATGGCGCCTGCACCAAAAAGAACCACGGGAAGTTGTACAGACAAATTGCCAGAATCAAATCAAAGAAAAGTATATTGAGCACGGCTTTTTTGCTGAAGCTTTCAAACGGCACCCGAAAAATAATCAGAAATAAAAAAAATGGCGCAATCGAAAACAAAAACAATGGATGCCGATAAATTCGGTAGGCGACGCGTTTGAAACTTGCTGCGTTTTTGTATTCGTCCGTGGTCATTGTCCACACATCCAGGCTTTGATCACGCTTATCGAGATTTCCCTGAAAACGATGATGTTTATTATGTAATTCGCGCCACATAAAAAAAGGCGTATAGAAAAAGAATGCGGTGACGTGACCTACTAGATTATTCAACATCCGGCCTTTAGCAAATGAATGGTGTCCGCAGTCGTGCATAACAACAAACATCCGCGCGTGAAAAATATGGGTTGGAATAACCAGCGCCAGCACCCAGTAGTAGGAGTGTTGCGAAAGAAAATATGCCGCAAAAAGTAAAACTAAATACGCCATTACTGAAGAGAGTAGAATTTTTGTAATTTCAAACGGCTTATGAAGATGAAACTGGCTAAACGACATTGAGCTACCAGCCTAGACCATCATTCAGCAAGATCCGGCATTGTTTTTTTGCGCCGGCAAAAGCCATGGGCAAAACCAAAACAGCTGAAATTAAAAAGGATATGAAAAATTTCATATCCTTTTTAATGCAATGAACAGACCTTGTGAGTTCTCAAAATGAGACACTGCCTGCGATTTTATCGCTATCTGGCCCTGCCGTTTGCAAGTGAGGCCAAAATTGCTTAACACCCATCAAATACGGTAAGCGCGGTACTCCATACCCAGATCTTTTGCTACCGGCTCGTAACAGACATAACCATTGTAAACGTTCAGACCCTTCATCAGCGCCTTGTCTTTTGCAACAGCGTCTTCAACACCCATGGCAGCCAACATCGAAGCGTATTTCAGAGTGACGTTTGTTAATGCGTAAGTTGAAGTACGTGGTACAACGCCAGGCATGTTCGGAACGCAATAATGAATGACGCCGTCAACTTCGTAAGTTGGATTGGTGTGTGAAGTTGGCCTGCAGGTTTCAATACAACCGCCCTGATCAACTGCAACGTCAACCACAACTGAACCTTTGCGCATTGACGAAATCATTTCTTTTGAAACGAGTGTTGGAGCTTTTTGACCGGTAATCAGTACGCCACCGACAACGAGGTCAGATTCAATTACTGAATTCTCGATATTGATCGCGTTAGAAAATAAAGTCTGGCAACGTCCTTTAAAAATATCATCAAGGTATTCTAAACGAGCCGTGCTCACATCCAGAATTGTTACCTGGGCGCCAAGACCGATGGCCATTTTTGCTGCGTTCGTTCCCACAACACCGCCACCGATGATGGTGACTTTGCCTGGCATAACGCCAGTAACACCACCGAGTAAGATACCTTTGCCGCCGTGGTCTTTCTGTAAATAGAACGCGCCCACCTGAGTGGCCATACGTCCCGCAACTTCAGACATCGGTGTTAAAAGCGGCAATGAGCCGTTTTCGAGCTGAATGGTCTCATAGGCTACGGCTTTAACTTTTCTCTCAGCCAGCACTTTGGTTAATTTTGGTTCGGCCGCCAAGTGAAGATACGTGTAAAGAATCTGATTTTCTTTCATTAATTCATATTCGTCAGGAAGTGGTTCTTTTACTTTCATGATCATGTCGGCTTTGGCGTAAACTTCTTTTTTAGTGTCGATTACTTTTGCGCCGGCTTTTTCATATTGGTCATTTGTGATCCCGCTTCCGATACCTGCGTCTTTTTCAACGAGAATCGTGTGGCCTTCTTTGGTCAGCTGTTTAGCTCCCGCTTCGGTCATACCAACGCGATTTTCGCTGATTTTAATCTCTTTTGGAACGCCTATAATCATAAATGTCTCCCTTATTATTTCGAATGAAAAACTACCAGCTCGGCATTTGAAAAGCAACTGTTACAAATTTACAGAACTGACCAATTTGCAAACTTTTTTGTTTCCTGTGAAACATCGGCACCCATCTCAACAAACCGGTAGGCATCGGGCGTAGCCACAATTTTTTTGATCAATTTATTCATCACATCATGGCCGGCTTTATTTAAAACCACATGCCCCATGAGCGGCATTTCAAGCGTCACCAGATCACCAAGCGCATCTAATGCTTTATGGCGCACAAATTCATCTGTGAACCTGAGCCCTTCCGGATTCAGAATTTTGGTATCATCCAGCATGATGCAATTATCTAAACTTCCGCCCTTTGCAAGGCCTGCCGCTTTCAGCGATTCCACATCTTTCATAAACCCGAAAGTTCGCGCCGCTGCGATTTCGCGCACGAAAGTCTGCTCATTAATTTCAGTGTCCAACGTCTGCCTGCCGATTGCAGGATGCGTAAAATCAATTCCCACAGAAAGTCTTAAACCATGATAAGGCAGCACATAGGCCGATTTATCGCCTTCGGTAAAAGAAATCGGCTCGGTGATATAGCAATATTTTCGGGGTTCATCCAATTCGATCAGTTCAGCCTGTAATAGCGCATTTAAAAAGTACAGCGCACTACCATCGCAGATCGGAATTTCGGGTCCGTCCAGTTCAATGTAAATGTTATCAATTCTTAAAGCCGAAAGTGCCGATACACAGTGCTCGATGGTGGCCACCTGAAAGTGCGGGCCCCCAAGAGTTGTTTGATAACTGACGGCCTGAACATTTTTCGCCGAGACTTTCAAAAAAGGTTTGTCCGGTAAATCGGCCCGTATAAAATACACGCCGGTGTTAGCCGGAGCCGGCTTAAAAATAAGCGTGGTCAATTCTCCGGAATGAATTCCGACGCCCTCAACCTGAATGGCTTTACGAATGGTTTTCTGCAAAAACATATACGGGAAACTATAGTCTAAATGGCCCGAATTTGCCAATTATATCGGTCGAGCTGAAATCAAAAAAAGATTTACAAATTCGCTTTGAATTCTATTATAGCTCACTCTAAACAAAGCGAGCGGAAAAGTACTTATTGAGTCTTTTCAACGGGTTACGCCTAAGTCCAAAGTATTTGCCAGTCAGAGGTTGATAAACCGCTGAGTCTTTTTTTCTGAAATTTTATTATTCCTAAAGCTTCTTTTTCATTCAGCTGGATATAATCTCTAACTACTTTGTAGGATTTCCAACCCTTCACGACTCTCGAAAACGGCCGGTACTTCCAAAGCTTAGGGGTATCGGTCACCCTAACGTCTACCAACAGTCCCGCTTGTTCAAATCTCTGTGCAATTTGACCGGCAACAACTCTAAAAAAATACTGATACTGCTTACGGCGCGAGGTGCGGATTAACAAATGAATGTGATCATTTTGCACGGAGATTTGTTCGATTTTAACCGCAAAGTATCTGGCGTATTTACTAATTATTTCCAGAACCAACTTAAAATTCTGAGGTGCGCGTAAACTTTTGCTGCGCATTCGATACTGCGCAACCTTAAGAACTAAATGCAGGGGCTCTTTGGTTGAAAGAGGGCGAAAGCCCCGCCCCTTCTTTTTTTTACGTAATTCTCCGCCGTGTGAAAGTTTAAACACTCCACTAGAGCTAAAAAACGAGCCTTGCTTACTGCGCTGATGACCGATACCCATAGGAGATAAGTGATGCAATTGAAATGACACCTTCTTTACTATTTAATTTCAGTTAGAGCCGAAACTCTTCCGAAAACTGCCCGTCCGCGCCGGACTGAGTTCAATGTTAAAGTTTCAAGTAGTTGAAACCGCTTATTCAGTTCAAAGCTCATCGAGATTGAAATATAGAGCTATAGAGATCTATCTCTATAGAGAAAGAAAGAGAAAGTGAAAGAGCTACAAAGATAAAGAATCACCGATCAAAATATCCGTTCAAAACTTTAGAGAGCAACTAAAAAGACCGAGAACTCCGCTCGAAATAAAAAACCGATTTTCAGATCAAACTTAATTGCTTCGAATAGTTGGTCAGCATACGGCCGCGTGAGGTTTTCTGAATGAAGCCTTCCTGAATAAGGAAGGGCTCGTAAACTTCTTCCAGAGTTTCGGCTTCTTCGCCAAGCGCAGATGACAATGTTTCGATACCGACCGGGCCGCCATCGTACTTTTCAGCGATGATTTTAAGAATGCGGCGGTCCATTTCATCGAGACCATTTTTATCAACGCCCAACTGGTCAAGCGCATAGGTGGCGATTTCAATAGTAACCGTTCCATCGCCTTTGACTTCGGCGTAATCGCGCACGCGTTTAAGCAGCCGGTTGGCTACCCGAGGCGTGCCACGCGCTCTTCGCGCAAGTTCGGATGCCGCTTCCGGGGCAAGTATCAGGTTTAAAATCTGCGCTGAACGGATTAATATCTGACAAAGTGATTCGCGGTCATAGAACTGCAGCCGCTCCTGAATTCCGAAACGATCTCGGAACGGATTATCCAGCAAACCTGCGCGGGTTGTGGCGCCCACAAGCGTAAACGGCACCAATTGAAATTTCATGGTCTGCGAACCAAGACCGTCGCCGGTGATGATGTCGATGTAGTAATCTTCCATCGCGGTGTAAAGATACTCTTCGATGGCTCTCGGCAGACGGTGAATTTCATCAATGAATAAAATTGAAAAAGGCTTAAGGCTTGTCAGCATGGCGGCCAGATCGCCTTTTTTGTCGATGGCCGGCGCCGACGTGATTTTTATATCCACTTTCATCTCGTGCGCGATGATCTGTGCCAGAGTGGTTTTACCGAGCCCCGGGGGGCCGAAAAGCAAAGTGTGATCGAGCGGTTCGCCGCGCTGGCTTGCCGCTTGCACAAAAACCCGCATTTTTTCTTTTACTTCTTTCTGGCCGGGAAATTCCTCAAAACTCTGAGGTCTTAATTTATTTTCCCATTTGATATCGAGATCCTGCATTTCGCTTTGTAAAGTTCGTTCCATTTTAAAGTTGCCCCGATAATTTCTTCAGACCTTCGCGTACGCCGTCTTCGATTGTAATTGTATGAGCCAATGTCGACACAAACTGATCAACATTCAGATTTTTAAAACCGAGGTTGGTTAAAGCCGATGAGATCTGGCGGTGGGTTTCAGTCATTTTCGGTCCTTTGGATTTTATTTCAACCCGTACGAGTTTTCCCTGCAAGGTCAGAATGATCTGTTCGGCCGTTTTTTTTCCGACTTTCGGCAGCGAAGACAGCGCCTTGGCATCGCTCGCTTCAATCCAGTCTTGAATCTGCGAAAGCCGCGCGCCTGAAAGTACAGCCAGCGCCGATTTTGGCCCAACGCCGTTCACTTTCAGCAACTGAATGAAAAAATCTTTTTCAGGTCGGGTTAAAAAACCAAACAACTGAAACGCATCTTCTCTGACGTGCGAATAAATCCAGACTTTCATTTTTTGGCCGAGCAGCACCTGCACGTCATTAAGAGTCTGCGCTGATGTTGAAATATCGTAGCCAACGCCGTTGACATTCAAAATAAAAGAATCGGCAGAAACATCAAATACTGTACCGTCTAAAAAACCAATCACGCTAATTCCCGTTCTTTTTGGGCTTGCTTTAAATTCAGCTGCCTTAATTTCAAAACTCGCAGTTGTGTTGCATGAAAACAGGCCATCGCCAGGGCATCCGAAGCATCCAGCGATTTAACCGGCCCCAGCTGTAACATGTTCCGAACAACAAGTCGAACATGCTCTTTGTCGGCGCCGCCGTTTCCGGTAATGCCTTTTTTTACCATGCGGGTGGCGTACTCATACACTTTGCAGTCGGCAAGCAAAGCTTCGTATATAATCACGCCACGGGCATGCCCCATTTTAAAGGCACTGTCGACATTTTTACCCAGAAATAATTTTTCGAGCGACAGATGATCTGGCTTATGTTTTTCAAATAATTCTTTTACACCGGCGCCGATCGAATGAAGTCGCTCTGACAGCGGGATCTCCGGATCAAATTTAAGTACACCGAAATCCAAAGGCCTCTGCCCGGTTTTTTCAACGGCAATGACGGCATAACCTAAAAAACGTGAACCCGGGTCTATTCCTAAAATAATCATGGCTTATTGAATAAGTAGCTTTTCTTTCAGTCAATAAAATGAGACGATTTTCTGAGATATGACACAAGAAGATGAAATCGCGACCCTGCAGAATGAAATGAATAATAATCCAAAATTTCCGCAGTTTGCGAGACTCGCCGACCTCTATCTTGCTCGCGAAATGAATGACGATGCCGAAGCGCTGGTCAGACAAAGCCTGAAATATCATCCCCGCTCGATCAGCGGGCTGGTCATTATGGGGCGGATTATAAACTAAAAAAAATGTACAAGGAAGCGCTGGAGCCGCTTAACAATGCCATAAAACTAGCGCCCGAAAACTGGCGTGCCTGGCTCGAAACCGCCGAAGCCCAACTTGAGCTCAAAAACGGAAAAGCCGCACTAATGGCGTTTAAAAAGGTTATGTTTTTTAATCCGACGCACCCACTGGCCCGGCGTGCTGTGGCCAAGCTCGAACTTCTGACTGCAGACGAATACGAAGATGATCTTTTTCAATTGAAAAAGCTGCCCGACACCGTAGCCGCTGCGGAAACTTCACCGACGGCTACTAATATCTGGACTAAGCCCGACGACGCCCTGATCCGGCTCATTTCATTCGTTGATGCCCTGACTGTCAGACATGAATCGGAAAAGGCCCTTGGCCTGCTGAACGAGTGGATAGCCCGAAACGGCACTCATCCGGAAATTGAAGCCCGCCGATTACGTCTTTCGGTTTACGAAAAGGCGGCATTTCTGCAACCCAAATCAGCAGTGAGCCAATCCCAAGTGAAACAGAAAATTATAAATGAAAAGAAAATTGCAGCCCTTCGAATGTTGCTGCGCAGAATCGGCGCAAATAAAAGCGATTTGTTGTCGACTTAATTCCGATCAATTACACTGAGAAATCAAATATTTGGAGTATATTATGTATGAAACATCTGATTTTAAAAAAGGTCTGAAATTAATGGTTGATGGTCAACCCTATGTGATCGTTGATTTTCAACACGTCAAACCCGGAAAAGGCAACCAGTTCTCGCGTACTAAAATGCGCAGCCTGCTGACCGGCACAAACCTCGAGCGCACATTTAAGTCCGGCGAGAAGTTTGAAGTTCCGAATGTCGAAAATGTCGAAATGACTTTTTTATACAAAGATGACAACGGCTACAACTTTATGAATCAAACCACGTACGAACAAATTTGTATGATGGAACATGAAATGTCCGATTCAAAATATTATTTAACAGAAAATCTGGTCGTCGTAATTACAATTTACAACGACAAACCTGTCGTCGTCGATGTTCCGAATGCCGTTAATCTGCGGGTTGCGCAGACTGATCCCGGCGTCAAAGGCGATCGTGTGACCGGTGCCACTAAACCTGCAACAATGGAAAGCGGTCTCGTCGTTGGTGTTCCCTTACATATCAACGAGGGCGACGTGCTAAGAATTGACACGGACTCCGGTGCCTACGTTGAACGTGTTAATCAGAAATAGCCGGGGTATAAGTCTTGGCTGGTAACAACAGTCTTGAACTTGAAATAAATACGTTATTTCAACAGGGTCAAACTCTCGAAGTAATCTGCGCTGAAATTATATCCAAGTACGAAAAAAGTGATGTGCTCAGCCCTTCCGAAATCGAAAGTATCAGTCACTTTCTGACGGTGGCCGGGCGTATCGACCTGCTGTTTAAGTTCTACCTGAAATGTCTGGTGCGGGATTCTCTCCCTGATTTTCCGTGGGGATCCTTTGCGCAGGCTTACCTTGAAAATGAATCCAAATTGACTGACCCCCTTATCGATATGATGGATAAGTTTTTTGATTCAACGAAGAATTTTGAAAATGCCGCAAAATCCCCGACGCTGGTAAATTCGATTCCGCAGGTTTCGGATTATCTTGCCAACAAGAAAACCGACTTTGATCTGGTTCAACAAAAACTGAAAACCAAACTGATCACGCAACTGAATCACAATCGCCTCTACCAGTTATCTGAACAGGAAGAGCAGACGCTGCAGCAACTTGTTAAAATTTTTCCGAATGATAATGAAGTCAAGCTGCTGCATCAGGCACACCTTGAAAAAAAGGCCGACGACATTCTGGCGCGCATCCGTGTGCCGATAAGGTTTACAAAAAAAGTCGTCGAAACCGTTTCTAAAGAGACTGAAAATTTTGTTGAAGACCTCACGAAGCACATCTCTAAACTTGCCGACCGATTGCAGAATGATGACCCCGATCAGATTTATAATCTGGCCATGCTGGCGCTGCAGTTTGAATTATTCGATCTGAGCCTCGATCTGATCAACAAGGCGCCTCGAACGTTTGCAAGCGAATGGCTGAAAGCCGAAATTCTTTTTGAGTCATCACGTTTTCTGGATTTGCTCAAACATATCGAAAGTCTTGAGCGCAATATGACGTACACGCCGGAAGCCACCTACGGTGCAATTTACCTGAAAGCCCAGGCCTACTATGGTCTTGGCCAGAAGCAAACAGCAATACAGATTCTGGAAACCCTCGCGGCCAGAGTGCCGTCGTATCGATCGACCGAAGCACTCATACATGAATGGAAAAACTCATGAGCCGGCTTAGATCGGCCGGCCTTTTTATTACGCCCTTATTACTGGTGGCCTGTGCGGTTTCACTTTGGATTTATATTCTGAAACCGATGACGGTTAATTTTATCTCCCGCCAGATTCCGGTTATCAATGCTTCGCAGGATATCGCAATTATTGAAGTGGATTCGATAGACCTTTCTATTCTCAGACTGCAGTTGATCGCGCGCGGCCTCAGTGTCAAATTTAAAAAAGACCTAGGCCTTCATCCGCCACTGGTTGCCGATTATGTCAGTGCACAACTTGATATCTTCGATCTTATCGTGGGCCAGATCAATCTTGCAAAAGTTACAATTGAATTCCTTCAGTGGAATGTAACTCTGCCTTCAGAGTCTTCAAAAACAAAGGCGCGGCTGCCCGTCGGAGAAATTTTTAAAGTGCTCGAAATTATTCCGATCGACCGAGTGATTATTTACAACTCGGGCCTGAAGCTCACGTCTGAAGAATCTAAAAATCAGATAAAATTTCAGATTCCGCAGTTAACCATCACCAATAAGCGAAATGAAATTCTGCTTTCAACCAATAACTTCAGTACCCAATTTGCCAAAGAAGGCGAAGATGGTGTCAATCTCGATAGCGATTTCAACCTGACTCTCAATAAAGACGAGCTGAGCATCAACAAGCTTGAGCTGCGCCTGCTCGGTTCTCATCTGGGCATGACGGCACGGTTTACCGGCCTTGAAAAACTATTTGATGCCCCGGAAGGGCAGCTGAAATTCAGAGGCAAAGTTAATCTGGAGGATGTGCGCACAGTTGCGCTTAATCTGTTCCCGCAGAAGTCACGCATCTCCTCAGTGATGGGGCTGCTTGAAGCCAGCGGTGAATTCAGTCTGAATTCGGCAGACGACATGAGTGGCTCGGTCGATGTCAACACAACGCAGGTTGTGTGGGATCATTTCAAACTCGGTCAGGCCAAAATCAAAGCTACTCTCAAAAATAATCAGGTTGAAATTAATGAAGTCAATCTTGAGCATCCATCCGGCACGGCCTCATTGAAAAATGTCAAATTCGAGAAAAAATCTCCGCATGGTTTTTCAACTTCCATCGAGGTCAATAAATTTGATCTTCAGAAATTATTCGTGTCACTTGGCCTGACGCAGATTCCGGCCGGCCTTATCGGTAGCGGAAAATCTTTCTGTACCGGCTATCTGAAGCCCGAACCCGAAGCCCGGTGTCGTGTGGAAGCCGATCTTACCGATATCTGGGTTAAAACCAGTTTAAAAGACGGCTTCACAATTGTGAAACTGAAACAAGGCGGGATCAATGGCGAAGCCGCGTTCAACAAAACCGGTATAACCTACCACGCCGATCTGCGTGTCGGTCGTTCAAAAGGCACAAGTAACGGCACCCTCGATTTTAAAGAAGGCTTCGATATAAAATTCGATACCCCGCAACTCAGTTTCAGTGACGTCGAATCACTGGCCGGGCTGAACATCAAGGGCGACCTGAAAATCAGCGGCTCAACCCGCGGCGACTCCACCAGCGCTGTTATGAAAGCCGCAATTTCCACGCGCAATGCCGAAATCGATGAATTTTTCCTCGGCGATTTCGAATCCATGCTCGAATACAAAAGTTCAGCGCTTAAATTCGAAACAATTAAAGGCAAGCTCGGAAATACCGATTATGCCGGCGACCTCAATTTTAATTTTTCGGATTCGCTGCTTGAAGGCGCCTTCCGGCTGCCTGATTTCAGAGGCGAAGATATTTTGCGCGTGATCAGTAAGAAATTTTCGCTGCCCTTTACGTTGACCGGTGCCGGCAAAGCCAACATCCGGTTTAAAGGCCCTTTCAATTTCTGGAAACTTTCTTACGAGTTGGATTCTGAACTGAAAAATGGCAGCATCGCAGGCGAGGGTTTCAGCCAGCTCAGTCTGAACCTTTCAGCTGACAGCGATAAAATTGTTTTCAAAAATGTCCGCTTAAAGAAAATAAAAAGTGATTTCACACTTTCAGGAATTATCGATACCACGTCGAAAGAGCCGCAGTTTAATCTGAAGCTGCGGGCCAATCCGCTATTACTTGAAGAAACCGATCGGATTATTGCTTATGCACCGGCCATTGCGGGGATCGGTTATGCCGAGGGCCAGATCACGGGGCCGCTCAGTATTCCGGAGCTGGCTGCGAACTTTACGCTGAATCAGGTTTCCTATGACAAAGTCGATTATCCGAACTCGCAGGGTGAAATCCGGATCAATAAAAATTTTCTTAATTTCAACGGCCAGTTTTTCGGTCGTCAGATTCAGTCAGACTTTACCTGGCCGTGGAATCCCAACGACAGCTTTTCTGCCAAAGTTCTTATTCATGACCTAAATCCGCTGTTTTTGCTGCCGCTGATTTCACTGCCGCAACCGGGTGCGGATTTTAATTCGCGGCTGGATGCCGAAATTGACCTGACTTCAAAAAACCGCAATCTCTCTTCAGCCGACGGCTACATCAAAATAACCGAATTTGTTCTGCAGCGGGGAACGCAAAGTCTTAAACTGGAAAAGCCCAGCAGCCTGATTTTTCGTTCGGGCCTCTCGCAGATGGAAAATATTTATCTGACGGGCAATGAAAGTTTCCTGAGTGTGAAAATGAATCAGAATTCTGCCAATCAGGTACGACTAACCGTGAAGGCCGACCTGCAATTACGCCTGCTGCACTTTCTGGTGCCCTTCGCGCAAAGTCTCAGCGGCAACATCGTGGCCGACAGCCAGGTCATACTTAAGGGGAACTCTTTCGAACTGCTCGGTGAAGGTGAACTGACCGATGGCACCATTTCACTTAAAGGTTTTCCGCAGGCGATTGAAAGTCTGAACACACCGATTGAGTTTTCGAAATCCAAGGTTTTCCTCAGTGATATTACCGGCCAGTTCGGGCAAAGCGACGTTACCGGCATCGGCCAGATCGAAATTCTCGGGCCAAAAAATATTCAGGTAAATCTGCGAGCCGTGGCCGACAGTATCGCGTTGAACTTTCCGGACCAGATTTCAACCGGCGGCAGGGCGAATGTACTCTTTACCGGAAACTGGTTGCCTTACGACCTTAAAATCGATTACAAAGTTTCCCATGGCTTGGTCGAAAAAGATTTTGAAGCCGGCAGCGGCAACCAGACTTTGTCGCTCAAAGCCAGTTCGTTTCTGCCGCCGAAACAGTTTGAGCAGCTTTCGCCATCACTTGCGCTGGATATTACCGTAGATGTCACCAGAGGAATTATCATTAAAAACAAATTGATCGAAGGCGAAGCCGTCGGGCTTTTGAACATTACCGGCAGCCCCGAGTCTCCTGTGATCAAGGGCAAGATCGACATCAAGCCCGGCTCAAAACTCATTTTCAAAGACAAGCCGTTCAACATTCAAACTGCTTCGATAAATTTCCAGCAGACGAGAGAAATCAATCCTGATATTTACATTTCAGGCAACGCACGGATCTCCGATTACGACATCAACCTACTGGTGCAGGGGCCGGCAAAAAATCTTTCAATTAAACCGACCAGTCAGCCGCCGCTTTCAGAACCGGATCTCTTTTCTTTACTTGCCCTTGGCGTCACTTCGCAGACCGATCACAATTTAAGTTCGGAGACCCAGCAAAAGCAGACGGGTCTGGAAGTATTGGCTGCAATCAGTAATCAATCGCAGCTGAATAAAAAAATTCAGGAAAAACTGGGCTTAACCGTGCAATTGGCGCCTTCAGTCGACAGTACAAAAAATATTGCGGTACCGAAAGTTGTGGTCAGCAAAAAATTGTCAGACAAATTCAATGCTTCATATTCAAAACCTTTTACCGGAAACGATCAAAATCAGGAAATAAAACTGCAATACCTTTACAACAGCAACGTTTCGCTTTTACTTAATTACCAGAACAAAGACACTTCCCAACAAGACCAGATCTCAAATACCAACAGCAGCAACAACAAGGGAATTCTCGGCTTTGACCTCGAGTACCGGGATGAATTTAAGTGAGATACTAAGTGAGATACCTGAGCGCTCTTCTATTTTTGCTTTTTTCGGTTCTGGCTTTTTCAGCTGAGAAAAAATATTCGATCAGTCTGAAAGACTGGCCTGCCGATATGTCGGCACGGATCGTAAAGCTAGCGCCCGAAATCAAAAGACGCGATCTCGATCTTGAAAATCTAAATGGGATCCTGAAAAAGCTGGATGAAAATTTTCATTTTAACAGTTTAAAACTGGTGCGGACCGCCAGCGGCAATGACCTTTTGCTTGTCGGTGAAATCTCGCCTGAAGTAAAAAAAATCACCTTTGAGGGCCTGTCTAACCTAACAGATGCCGAAGCCTTAAGTCTGATGGGCCTGAATATCAATAATATTTTAGACGAAGATAATCTTAAAGCGGGCTCTGCCAAACTCAGCCAGTACTTCCGAGAGCAAGGTTACCGATTTGCACAGGTGGGCTACGCCATTCAGTCAGAATCCACGATTGTGAAAAATATCGTTTTTTCGATCAACAAAAAAGAAAAAACAAAATTAATAGATATTCAGCTCGATAATCTGGGTGACGAAGCCATTCAGAAAGATATTGGAAAATATCTTAAGCGCAATTTCCGGCTTGCAACACTCAATCAGGAAAATCTCAATAAAATTGCAAATAAACTCAGAACTCAGCTCAGCACCAATGGTTATTATCTAACACAGGTCCCCTCGCCGCAAATAACCTTCTCGGCAGATGAGCTTACCGCAAGAGTGGTATTCAAACTGAGCGCTACTCAGCGCTATCACGTTGAAGTTCAGAGCAAACACTGGGATCACACCAGTATCGAAGACGATATCCTCAAGCTGAACAGTTTCAGTTCGAAAGATCAGAATATCACTTCTGAACTGGTTGAAAGGCTAAAAACCCATTTTGTTGCCAAGGGCTACCCGCACGTCAACGTGCCCACTTACGAAGTCCGTAAAAATAACCGGATTTTTCTGACTCTGATTCTCGATGAAGGCCCGTACACAAAAATTGCCGACTTCCGCGTAACCGGCCAGTACTCGCGCGAAGAAAGTTTTTACAAAGAAAAATTCTACGACTTGGCTTCACCCAGCGTGCAGGAAGACATCTTCATCAAGGAAGATATTGAGCAGGCCGCTAAAAACCTGCTCATCTTTATTCAGAACGATGGCTTTGTTAATGCCAAGCTGGCCCGGGTTTTCATTTCGACCGTGCGCGAAAATCCCAGCCAGGGCGTGGTGGTCATTCAGATCGAAGAAGGCCAGCAGGTCCGCCTCGGTAAAATCAAATTCAATGGCGTGAGCGAAACCAACCTGCCGCTCGTGCTGCAAACGGCCAACATCGCTGCGGGCCAGAGCCTGAGCCTCATCCAGCTTGAAACCGCGCTTTACAATATAAAAAGTTTCTATGAAAAGGCCGGCTACATCGAGTACAAGCTTCTGAATGAAGGTACCGATCTCGTCAATTACTCCGACAACAATTCAAAAATTGATCTCAAATTTGATATTCGCGAGGGCCCGCGGGTTGAAGTGCAGTCGATTGTAACCGAAGGTAACACCCGTACAAAAGACAAATTGATCTTAACTGAGCTGGATTTTAAAATCGGTGATGTTTTAAACCCCGAAAAAATCGAAGAATCCATTTCCAGATTGCAGCGCACCGGGCACTTTAATTCCGTCGAAATCACCACACTCGAAAAAGACACCGCTATTCCTCAGCGCACAGCTGTGATAAAAGTTGTCGAACGCGACCCGGGCGTAGGCGTACTCGGAATTGGATTAACCGACGAAAACCGCGGCACGTTGCACGGCTATGCCGGCCTAGCCTATCGCAATTTCGGAGGCCGGGGCATCGGAGCCTCGTTCCGTTCAGAACTGAATTATAATTTTGCAGACATCAAATATCTCGAACAAAAGCACACCTTCGGATTTGTTTATCCGTATTTGTTCGGCACCCGTACACGCTTCCGAACAAGCGCAACACGCGCCAAGACCATCGCTGACGTGCGGATCAAAAAAGTGAGCGAAGCCAATTCTGCCGTGTTTTCACTCGAGCAGGATTTTACCTCGCACATTACCGGAATATTTTCGTATTCAGTTTCAACTTTTAAAGATCACGGGATCACCCCCGATGATGAAATCAAGTATGGTTACACAGGTGAAAGCCTCGTGATCGGTTCCATCGGTCCAACTTTGGATATCGATTACCGCGACAATCTTTTTAACCCGACAAAAGGCAGCTTTTCGCGACTATCACTTGAGTACGCTGCCGAAGGCCTTGGAAACAACAATGTGGATGATTTTTACCGGGTGATCGGCCAGACCACTCATTATTTTCCGATCCGGACCAGCGGCGTGGTGTTTGCGCAGTCGCTGCACGGCGGATACCTGAAAGACCTCGAAACCCAACGGGAAGGAATTCCCTTTGATAAAAGAGGCTTCCTACTTGGCGGCCGCACCACGATCCGGGGCTTCGAATCCTCTGAATTTTTTCCGACCACTGCTGATATCGGCGCGTCTTACCGGTTAATGACCAATTCAAGTTATCAGTTGGTTAAGTCTGAATTGAGATTTCCGCTCAGTGCGAAGTATGATCTGGCCGGGGCATTGTTCTACGATGGTGGCCAAGTGCAGATAGAAGGCGTAAATCTGTCCTATAATTGGCGCGATGCCGTAGGATTCGGCATCAGATACAATACTCCGGTGGGCCCGCTTAGCCTTGAATATGCCCAGAAGCTAAATAAAAAAGCAGGCGAATCAGATGGCGCATTTCATTTGTCGGTCGGCGTTTTCTAAGTTAATTTCTTAAGAATAATTTAATATCCAAAAAACTTAAGGAGAACTTATGCGTCAACACAAAGTGCGTGTTTACCCTTCAAAGGAAAAGCTCGAGCGTAAAGATCAATTGGCCTGGAAAATGGCTGAACTGTGTACCGACAACGCGGTCATAAAAGACGATGTTGTCGACATGGTTATTAATCGCGTAATCGACAATGCCGCGGTTGCGATTGCCGCCTCAAACCGCCATCCGGTGGCGTCTGCAAGATCGATGGCATTAGCTCATCCCCGTGCCGGTGGCTCAACCGTTTTCGGAATGCCCAATGACCAGAAATTTTCGTGCGAATGGGCTGCCTGGGCTAACGGTACAGCTGTCCGCGAACTCGATTATCACGATACTTTCCTTGCGGCTGATTACTCGCATCCCGGCGATAACATTCCGCCGATTTTAGCGGTTGCTCAGCAAATGGGTAAAACCGGAAAAGATTTTATCCGCGCCACTGTGGCCGCTTATGAAATTCAGGTGGATCTCGTTAAAGCGATCTGTCTCCACGAACATAAAAAAGATCATATCGCCCACTTGGCTCCTGCAGCAGCCGGCGGCATCGGCGCATTGTTAAATCTGCCGACTGAAACCGTTTTTCAGGCCATTCAACAGGCCGTGCATGTTTCCTTCACAACCCGCCAATCCCGCAAAGGCGAAATCTCTTCATGGAAAGCATTTGCGCCGGCACATGCAGGCAAGCTGGCTATTGAAGCGGCTGACCGCTGCATGCGCGGTGAAGGCGCCCCTTCACCGATTTATGAAGGCGAAGATTCTGTAATTTCTTACATGCTCAATGGCAAAAGCGGTCAGTACACCGTAACTCTACCGGAACTCGGCGAAGAAAAACGCGCCATTCTTGAAACTTATACAAAAGAACATTCAGCCGAATATCAGTCGCAAGCTTTGATTGATCTGGCTGCGCGGATGAAAACAAAAATAGTCAATTTCGACGACATCAAAGAAATCGTGATCCACACCTCACACCACACTCACTATGTTATCGGTACCGGTGCAAACGATCCGCAGAAGATGGAGCCTAAATCTTCGCGCGAAACTTTAGATCATTCGATCATGTACATTTTTGCGGTTGCGCTGCAAGACGGCACTTGGCACCACGTTGATTCTTACACTCCTGAACGCGCGGGCCGCGCCGACACCGTAAGACTGTGGCACAAAATCCGTACCGTCGAAGATAAAAAGTGGACCGAGGCCTATCACGATGCCGATCCGAACAAAAAGCGTTTTGGCGGTCAAGTCGAAATTATTCTGAATAACGGTGGAAAAATAATTGATGAACTCGGTGTGGCCAATGCCCACCCGGCCGGAGCGCGCCCTTTCAAGCGCGCTGACTACATCAAAAAATTCGACACTCTTACTTCAGAAATCATCAGTAAAGAAGAACGCAACCGTTTCATTTCACTTTGCGAACGTCTTCCTGAATTAACGGCTGCCGAAATTCAGCAGCTGAATGTTCAGATTCCGATCGATAAGCTTGTCAGCAACAAGCGTGATCAAAAAGGAATTTTCTAGATGTTATTTCCTACAACCACCCCTGCTGAGAAACGAAAAAATCTCCGCGCGAGCCTGAAATCGGGAAAGCTCTTACAGTTTCCCGGCTCATTTTCACCTCTGGTCAGCATGCTGATCGAAAATAAAGGTTTTGACGGCGTTTATATCTCGGGGTCGGTTGTATCGAATGATCTGGGCTATCCCGACATCGGGCTTACTACACTTTCTGAAGTGGCCTATCGTGGCCGCCAGATTTCCCGCACCACTTCATTGCCTTCTATCATTGATGCCGATACCGGCTGGGGCGAACCCATGAACGTTACGCGTACAATTCAGGAGTTCATCGAAATGGGACTTGCCGGTTGCCATCTCGAAGATCAGATGAATCCGAAGCGTTGCGGGCACCTTGATAATAAATCAATTGTTGAGCCATCAGAAATGGTCAAAAAGATCAAAGCCGCCACACAGGGTAAAACCCTAGATGAAAACTTTTTACTGATTGCCAGAACCGATGCCCGCGCCAGCGAAGGCCTTGAAAAGGCGATTGATCGCGCTAAAGCTTACGTTGATGCCGGTGCCGAGATGATTTTTCCGGAAGCCTTACAGGACGAAAAAGAATTTGCAGCTATGCGAAAGGCCATCAGCGTTCCATTGCTGGCCAATATGACCGAGTTCGGAAAAGGTAAACTCTATTCAAAAACCGAACTTGAAAATCTGGGTTATAATCTGGTTATTTATCCGGTTACAACTTTGCGCCTTGCCATGGGCGCTGCCGAAAAAGGCCTTGATATCATTAAAAACACCGGTTCGCAGCACGACGCCGTGCCGCTGATGCAAACCCGTCAGCAACTCTATGATTTAACCGCTTACGAAAAGTATAATAGTTTCGATCAGAATATTTTTAATTTTAAACTGAAGTAAGGTCTACTTTTCTAAGCCTCAAGTTGTGTAGACATAGTACATAGTACATAGTACACTATAAACTATGAAAACTGAAACAAAATCTCAAATTATTGAATTTATTAAGAAAAATAAAAGTTCACGGCCGCATGATATTGTTAATTTTCTTCAAATTACACCATCTGCCGTTCACCGGCATCTTAAAAAACTTGTTCTTGATGGTATCATTAAAAAAAATGGGACGCCTCCCCATGTGTATTACGCATTAGCAGAATCCATCTTTTCACAAACCAACACCCAGCAATTAAATAATATCGGTTTTGAGAATTACTTATACATCTCACCTACCGGAGAGATGCAAAATGGAGTTGATGGTTTTCAAGCTTGGGCTAAAAGCGTTAAAGAAGAACCTAGGTTGCATCAACTGATTGAAGAATATAAAAAAATCCGTGGCGACTCTAATCATTTTTTTAAATTTGGAGTGATCAATGCAACAGAACGATTGCAAAATGTTTTTGGTGCCATTGAGTTGGATAAAGTTTTTTATCTAGATTTTTACAGTTTACCTAAATTCGGAAAAACAAAACTCGGGCAATTGGTTTTACATGGAAAGCAGGCGCAAAATAAAAAAATAATCCGCAATGTAGCAGAAATTATCAATGAACAAATATCTAAGCTTTGTACACGAGAAAAAATTGAGGCTATTGCCTGGGTGCCACATTCATTACCCAGAAAAGTTCAGTTTCTAAAAGAACTTGAACAAATTCTAAATTTGCCTTACCCACAAATTCATATTGTAAAAACATTTTCCGGGCAGGTGATCGTAGCACAAAAAACTCTTTCAAAACTAGAGGATAGAATTAAAAATGCTTCCGAAACCATGATGGTTAAAGAAATGTCTCTGAAATATAAAAATGTAATTTTAATAGATGATGCTGTAGGGTCTGGCGCAACGCTCAATACAGCCGCAAAAAAATTAAAAGAAAAAGGAATTCGAAAAGTCATTGGTTATTAACCCAGATCACGAGGTAACTCTGCAAAACATCGCCCTTGCCTGGAAAGAAAAAGCCGACCCCGAAAAACTGCGGCAAGCGATAGCCAAGCT
>JANOJH010000246.1:0-6335 GCA_031408135.1 Bdellovibrio sp.
CTGTTCTCCACGGCAAGGGCCATGTTGCGTGCCATATCCATACTTACTTCTTTTACTTGGTTTCGTTTTTCTAAAGCTATCTTGTCCAATACCTCTTGTATGGTTTTGGCCTCTGTTCCATTGATTACTGCTACTACTGACTTTTTATTTCGAACCTTGGTGTTTTTGTTGGTGACAAAAGTATAGAGTTCTCCTTTTGATAAGCTCACCTCGTCTATGCTCAGCTTGTCGGTAATGTTTTCGGGATACAACAGGTACTCCTCGGCATGGGGAAGTTGTACCCATTGCTTGAATCCGCTCACTTCGTGCTTATAATGTCGTTGCAGTTTTTGGCTATCCACCCCATAGTAACTGGCTATGTTGCTCATGGTATCGGGTCGCGTATCCACCTGCATCTTTTAAAAAATCCGACAGCTCTCGGGTAAACTTAGAACCATCGGCCATAAAAGAAAAATCACGCTTGATGATCTCCCCTGTTTTTTTGTGACGCCATCTGCGTTTCCGGATGCGCAGGTAAACCGCCTTGCCTCGCAGTGGAAAATCTTGTATCGATTTACTCTCTGTAAAACCTTTTGATTCATACTCCAAAGAAGGATACCCATTGGGCACTTCATTCTTCTCTTCAAACTCAATCAACCAGAACTCTGTCTTGGTCTCTATCCGGCACAAGGTTTGAAAACTGCTGATTACAAAGTAATCCATCAGCTCGCTGGGGAACAGTTGTCCCAATAATTTGCTATCTATCGTTTCGATAAAATTTTTATCCCAAACCTATCTTTTTTTAGCTTACTCCCCAACTTTTGATGCTGACCCACTTTATGGCGAAATCCAAAATGTGGGCGATGAAGGCGGAAATTTTGTGTTGATCAGGAGAGACTAAACATTATTAACAATTGGAACTCCTCAGTATTTCAAAATATCATGCAGGGTATTCATCGCACGATCAAGTTGGTCATCTTCAATATGACCAACTTTTCTAACCAATCGATCTTTCGAAACAGAGCGAATGTGAAACACTAACATCTCGGATTCGCTCGGCAATCCGTTTGTTGCCGATGGGAGTAAGACGGGATTCCCTTTATACTTTTTGATTTTAGTTGTTAGCGGAACTACAATTACGATTGGGAGATGTTGATTTAACAAATTGCCGCTTAACACAACGACTGGTCGCATACCCGCCTGCTCACTGCCTTTGGATGGGTTCAGGTTGGCATACCAAATCTCACCTTGCTTCATTTTTCTAACTGACTGAAATAATCCGCCATTCCTTCCTCAGCGATAAGCAGGATGTCTTTGTCTTCGGATGCCTGCTTATACGACTTTATGTACTCTGCTTTTTCCAGATGTTGTAGGTAAAGCCGAAGAGCCGTTTCTATCAGTTTATTTTTTGGTAGAGACATGGCATTGGCTTTCTCGGAGAGCTGCTGAAGCAGGTTGTCGGGTAGCGTACTGGTAAATGTTGCCATCTTATAAGTATATATCGCAAATATAAAACATATTTAAGGATATAAAATAATAAGTGCAAAAAGAAAAGGCGACCAAATTTAGCCGCCATTTCGTTGATAATAAATCAGAATTATAGTTACGCCAACTCCCTCAAATCCACTGGCACCACTCTAGAAATCCCTTTCTCAATCATGGTGATCCCATAAATAACGTCTGTTGTTGTCATGGTGCGTTTATTATGAGTAACGATCACGAACTGGCTTTCTTTGCTGAAGCTGCGGATGATGGTGTTGAATTTATCAATGTTGGCATCATCCAATGGCGCATCCACCTCATCAAAAATACAGAAAGGTGCAGGCTTCAATAAATACATGGAGAAAAGAAGGGCGGTTGCGGTCAATGTTTTTTCACCACCCGAAAGCTGGTTGATGGTCAGCGGTCGCTTGCCTTTTGGCTTTGCGATGATGTCTATTTCAGAATCCAATGGTTTTGAAGGATCTACTAATTTCAGATCGCAATCATCGCCTTCATTGAACAGTGAGCGGAATACTTTTATGAAATGCTCTTTGATTTGGTTAAAGGCAAGCATAAACGTTTCACTTGCTACTACTTCAATTTCATTAATGGTAGTAAAAAGTGATTCTTTCGCTTTTAGCAAGTCATCTTTTTGAACATTGATGAAATCATTTCGTTCCTTGATCTCGTTGTAAGCCTCCATTGCCATGGGATTGATTGGGCCCATGTTATCGAGCTTTTCCCGGATCTTGGTTACGTCATTTCTGAGTTTATCTTCATCCAGTTTCAATAACTCTTCGGCTTCTTCCGGTGATGATTTTTCTACAACAGAATCAAGATCAATGTTGAACTCAACCGACAAGCGTTCTTTTACCGAGTTAAGCTGAAGTCTACTTTCACTTAGTTGGTTTTGTAACTCCATCAGCACAGTGTCTATGTTTTGACGCTGATGCGAAACTTCGCGCAGATCTTTTTCAAACTGATCAATCTCACCGCGGCCTGAGTAATATTCTTTTTCTGCTTCTGTCAGGCCTTTTTCCATATCCTCCTTTTGAGCATACAGATTGATCAAAGTCTCATCGCTATGTTGGGTGGTCTCAACGATGAGTTTTACTTCCTCATCGCTCTTCTTCAATTCTTCCACATTCACTTCTATTCGAATGCCGCTCTGATCCATCGACTCTTGCTTGAAGCGGATCTCTTGTTCAACACTTTTTACGCGGTTCTCCTGCTGATGGAAGAAAATATTCTGTTCGTTATAGTTGGCCGATTTTTGACTGAGCAATTCGTTCTGCGCGGTAAGATCAGCCACCATCACCTTCATCCTTTCTTCCTGCTGGCGCAATTCGTGCTGGGCATTTTGCGCCCGTGGCCTGAGCTCATCCAATTCTTTTAATAGGCTGTCGATTTTTTCAAGAATATCTTCCCTTCTTAAATCGGCATGGTTTAGCATGTGCGAAAACTGCTCCTGCTTTGTCTTCACAGAAATGAATTCGTCATTGACAAGCTTAATGGAGTTCTGTGCTTCCTCAATTTGTTGCTTCAGAGTATCGTTGCGCAATCGCTCTAATTCGCGCTGGCGATCAACTAAGCTGTAGCGCACATCATCAACTTTTTTGCTTAGTTCTTTAATCTCCTTTTCTAGTTTCTCAAGATTTTTTGCGCGTCCGATTTTCTTACCTTCAAATAACCCTACAGAACCTCCAGACAAACTGAATTTCCGTTTTGTTACTTTGCCGCTCTTGGTAATGAACGTGTTGTTATCTTCTGCAGGAATATTTTTCACATCGCCTTCATAGAAATACACCTTGTCAAGTATGAACGACATTAACTTTGTATACTTCGGGTCGAACTCGATGATCTGTGTGGCGGGAAAAGAATTTTGGGGATACATCTCCACTGGTGAAGAGGCAAACTTCTCGAAGGAATCTAGAATGAAAAAATTTGCTTTTCCCTTGCTGGCATCGCTTAAGATATTGATAGCCTCATAAGCTTCAGATTCGTGATCAACAATATAATAGTTGAGATAAGGCTCAAGATAGTTTTCAATAGCAACTCTATACTCTTCGCTGGTAGAGAGAATATCAGATAGGAGCGGAGCATTTTTTGTCCACGCCACATTCTTTTTCAGGAATTTAATGGCTTCTGGAAAGCCTTCAAGGTTTTCCACCAATGATTTGGTGAGTTGATATTCGTTTTGGCGTGCATCAAGTTTGCGACCCGTTTCAGTCATCTCCTCGCGAATCATTTCGATGGTCTTTTCCAACGAACTGATACGTGTGATTACATCTTCCTCTTCGCGTTTTAGTTTGTCCAGGTATACGGTTTTCTCACCGACATCTTCTTGCAACACCACAAGTTTTTTATCAAACTCTTGTAGGCTGGCGCTTTGCTGATTTGTATCTGTTGCTGTTCGTTCTAACTCCTGCTTGAAAGATTAAACCTGAATTTCGCGGATTTCAACTCCTTTGTTTACTACAAACGACTCCTCTTGCCGTGTGCGGTGAACTTGACGCAATGCATCAGCTTCGCCCTGCAAAGTATACGTGGCTGTCTTTTGGATTTCATAATCAGATTTAAGAGTCTCTACTTTAGAAGTGATCTCCGAAAGAATTCCCTGCGCCAACTGATGTTCACTTTCCAGACTTTGAATGCTAAAGCGGGCGCGTTCATTGCTTTTCCGGTCTTGGTCAATTTGATCTTTTAAACTGGTTGCACGGTCGTTAAGAGAACGGAGTCTTTCATTTTTAATTTGTTTATCGCTTTCGGTCAAGCGAATGTTTGAGACATGCTCGTTAATTGCTTTCTGCCGCGATGAAAGTGTTTTCTCTTTCAACACCAGGTCGGCCTTTGACTTCTCAATGAGCGCTTCTTTCTCTGCGATGTCTACCGTTAGCTTAGTCTTACGATCATTCTCCCCTTCAACTTGCTTGCTGATGGTGTTGAATTTTTCTTTTTGTTTATTCACCACCACCTTTGCAAGGCTGATGCTCTTTTCTTTATAGTCTTCTTTAATTTTATAGTACTGTTCTGTTTGCTTTGCCTGCTTCTCCAGGCTCTTCATGTTTTTCTCTATTTCAAAAAGCAAATCTTCAACACGCTCCAGGTCAGTATCCGTATCTTCAAGTTTTTTCAGCGTTTCTTTTTTTCTCTTCTTGAACTTGGAAATGCCAGCTGCTTCTTCGAACAACATCCTGCGAGAGTTATCCCGATCGTTCAAAAGGTCATCCACCATTCCCAACTCAATGATGGCATAACTATTCGAGGCAACACCTGTGTCCAAAAATAAATTGGTGATGTCTTTTAGGCGGCAGGCCACCCCATTTAACAAATATTCACTTTCGCCAGAACGGTAAAGTCTTCTGGTTATCGTGATTTGGGAATATTCAGTTGGAAGGATGTTTTTGGTATTATTTATGGTGAGGGATACCTCGGCCATCTGTTGTGCCGCCCGTTGGCTGGTACCATTGAAGATTACATTCTCCATTTTTTCAGAGCGCAAAGCACTGGTCTTTTGTTCACCCAGTACCCATCGGATGGAATCCACCACATTCGACTTCCCGCAGCCGTTTGGCCCAACAATTCCGGTAATGCCCTCATCAAAATTGATTACTATTTTGTCTGCAAAGCTCTTAAAGCCTTTGATCTCCAACTTCGATAATTGCATGAATGTAGTGGTTGTTGAAAAAATAAGGTGGCAAAGATAACCGTAGGTTTGTCATTTGGAAAATTAGCCATTCTCAAACCATCCACAATTTGTCCGGATATTTTCACATTTGGATTTCAATGGCGCTCTCATTCTCACCAGGGAGAAGGATTAAGGAAGGAAAGGTTTTTAGGGATGCCTTTATGAAAGTTTAAGGTAAACGACATTGGTTAGTATTTTAATAGTGAAACATGCTTATTTAGCCTGATAAGTAGATTTTTTATATATTTGGAAGTTATGGACGAATTCAAAATTATTTTCTGGATAGTTGTTGGGTTGATTTACATTATCACGAAGGCTCGCGGCAAGCAGAAAAAGCAGGCAGCGTCACAGGAAGATAGCACAGAAACTTCCCAGGAATTACCACCAGTTTCTTTTGAAGACCTCTTAAGGGAGATACAACAGGCCAAAAACCCCAAGGCTGAACCACCTGTTCAACAAAAGCCTGTATTTCAGACAACTACAACACAGCGCCCTGCAAAACCTTATGACTATCAGGATTACGATGATGATATAGAAGAGGAAGAAAAAGGTCAGGAAAACACGCGTTCCGACTATAAACAAGACGATAAGGCTAACGAGGTTTATGAAGAAGCAATGAAGCAGGCTTTTATAAAACCTTCCTTGGAAGAAACCATGAAGTTGGAGGACACTGTGGTGCAGTTCGATAAGTTTAAAGGATACAGGCAGGAAAAAGTGAATACACCGGCAATGGCATATTTAAAGGAATTTAATGATCCGGAGGGGTTCAAGAGGGCTTTTATAATGAGTGAGCTGTTGAAGAGAAAGTTTTAGAAAACTACATTTTTTGATATAAACATTACTTGGATGAGTTAAGAAGGCTTTTCAATAGGTCTATTTTTTTACTTAATACCATCTTTACGAGAACTTAGGGTTACCATAATTTTTTGAACGTTATTTATAATTGTGCAATTTTTTTGAACTATTAATTTGAAGTAAGCATGATTAAGGTCTTATTTTCCAGTATACTTATCTTATCTCAAATTTTGAATTCTGGAAATCAAAAACAGTGCCCTAATAGTATAGTAATTAAGACGATGAGCGAACGACCCCAGACGCTCGATTTTACGATTGAGGTTAAAGCGGATAGACCATTTAACTATATTTTATACACGGAATTTAATGGGACATTGACAGAGGTTAAAAG
>JANOJH010000321.1:0-1214 GCA_031408135.1 Bdellovibrio sp.
CTTTTAAACAAGAATACATTCGTCAGCGAAGGCAATTACAGTTGGACACGGCAGCAAGTGAACGAAATGCTCAGGTTTACACTCAATGGATATATTCCAACCGCAAGGCGGATACACTGCTTCTTCAGGTCAAGGCTGGTATTGCCCCATTGAAAATTGAAAAACACAAAGAATTTTTGGACACTTATTATAAAGGCAAGAGCGGGCTGGAAAGTTTGGTTCAGACGGAGGAAAAAATAGTAAAAGATGATTTTCAGGTTCAGACGAATTCACTTCAAAGTGCTGTAAAGCAATTACAGCATGGCTATGCCGGTGAGCCGGGAAAAATGGTAAGAATAGTTGGCGTGAATGTTCCACTATTTATTTTGCCTGGAGATTCATTGCCCGCTGATAATTCTTTGCGGACGCGGATGCTTCTCAAAAATCCTGATGGCAGCGTGTATGCCGGTGGCGTGTACAGGCCTGATAAAAAACTAAATAATCTTGTAGTGTTTGTAGCAAAAATAAATGCTGAAGGTAAAGGTGAATGGTTTAAACCTTTCAACTTAAAAGCAGACAGCCTGAGTAAAGAGGCATTTGACAATTTTATTGGCCCCATGACATTAACAAAAGAGGGATGTGCTTTTTTAGTCCACACCCAGGATGTGACCCTGCCTACCGGACAGGCAGGTAAAACGAGAAAGCTAAATACCCTTATTTACCTTACTGAGAAAGGAGAGGATAAAAAAAGGAAGAAGCTTAAGGAGATTGATTATCCCAGGCAGATCACCTACAGCGAAACGATAAATGGTTTTGTTGTTTTATTAAAAGGAGTTGAGCAACAAGAAAATCATAGCATCACGGAAAACATGACCCTGCTTAGCTATAATGTATTGGGCGATCAGTTATGGAAAAGAGAAATTCCGTTAGCAGGAAATGTTGTCCGGCTATTTAACCTCAGTGATGGTTATGCAATCGCTGGAAATTATCTTCTGATCACAGACCTTGCTGGTAAGGAATTCCGAACACGAATGAGTGAACAGGAAGCTAATCCATACTTCATAAAAATTAAAAACTCTGGGGAAACAGCCTCCATTAAACCAATGAGTTTTGGCTCAAGCTTGGTGACAACCC
Organism: Bdellovibrio sp.; assembly: GCA_031408135.1. GTDB lineage: Bacteria > Bdellovibrionota > Bdellovibrionia > Bdellovibrionales > Bdellovibrionaceae > Pseudobdellovibrio. The sequence continues at coordinate 1,114 of JANOJH010000321.1, forward strand.
GCATTGTGAAAATAAATGACAGTTCGATTCATTTGCTGGGGTTCAGAGGTACCTTGGCAGATTCAAAGCCCGGTCAGGAGTTGACAAGCCATATAATGATC
>JANOJH010000056.1:0-2846 GCA_031408135.1 Bdellovibrio sp.
AAAAAAGAAATTATCATCCTTCAGATTATCCCTCATTATTGATATGAAAAATAAATATGTCGAAGAAAGAGAGGCTTAGACGGATAAAAGTCCTTTTCGGCTCTAGTCCAAAGTATCCATGGTACGGAAATGCCACTCTTCGGGTGCAAGCAGCACTTCTTCAATCTAAACTCAACCTGAATCCTAACTTACCCGTCACTGAAAAAGCTGAGCCTCTATTTTTTTGAAGCTTTGATTTCAATTTAAATAACCTTCAGCAGCCTAACTTTGGTTTGTTGAAATTAAAATTATCAGGTCTGCCATTTTTAGTCGCTCCGACTTGCGCAGACCTGGCACTGAAAAATTTCTTTACCGGGCCGGATAATAAAGCCGGTTGTCATAAAGACCTTCGCTGAAATACTGCTGAATCGCCTTAAGTTGCTTTTCTTCATTCTTTACATTGCCTACAAGTCGATACGTACTATCGGCATATAGTGCAATTACCTTTGGGCCGTTCCTCAACAGGCTGCGGGCCAGATAATTATGATTTTTGTTTTCAAGGCCCAGCACATCCAGAATTGTCGGCAACAGATCGATGTGTTGAGCGTATTGTTCCGTATTCACTTCAGCCAGAAGTTTCTTCTGCGGCGAAAATAAAACAATCGGAATCTGATAGCGGCTTTCAAAAGACGCATTATCTTCAAGTGGCGGCCCGGTATGATCGGCCGTAACTATAAAAACTGTATTTTCATACCAAGGCTGTTTTTCCGCGCATTTCATAAACTGTTCCAGCGCAAAATCAGTATATTGTATCGTTTTTAAAATGGGCGAGCGATCATCCCTGAATCTCTCATGGTATTTTTCAGGAAAATTATAGGGCTGGTGCGAGGAAAGTGTAAATACCGTGCTGAAGAAAGGGGGCTTAAATTCACTCAATTTGCCGCAGGTCCATTGTAAAAACGGTTCGTCATAAATTCCCCATGAACCATCGTTGTCATCCTTATTCGGATACTCATTCAGTCCAAAATAATTTTCAATACCCACACTTTTTGTAAAACGGTCGAAATGCATGCTGCCATTGGCCGTCGCATGGAAAAAGCTGGTGTGATAATTCTGGGCCGCAAGTACTGTGCCGAGCCCGATGATCTGATTCGCAGAAAATTCAGAATTAATGAATGGCTCTTCCATCAGCGCCGGAATCCCCGAAAGTATCGCCGCCGCTCCTTCAATCGATCGTCTGCCATTCGCATATGCTTTTGGAAAATCGGCACCCTGAGCCCGCAGCTTATTTAGAAAAGGCGTAACCTCCGGCTCCCGTAGACTGAGATACTCACTTGAAAAACTTTCAAGAATAATCACCATCACATTCAGCTTTTGCTTTGGAAACGGAACCAGCGGTATTTCCTGCTGGTTCAGAAGCGCCAACATCTCTTTAGTTTCAAAATAGCTGATTTTTTGCAGCGAATTTTTTCCGAAACTTTTCAAAATCGTAAAGGTTGAGTTCAGTACAAGATTATTTCCGTAGGTGTGATTGAAAATTTTTGCATCTACGAAAGTCAGCGGCTTAAGCTGCAGCCCGCCCCGCGAAAGCAGAACCGCAACCGCAACGATTATAAAACTCAGCAGAGCTTTCTTGTGCAGACTGGGCTGATAACTATAACTGCGGGAAAGTCGAAACGCCAAATACCCGTAGGTGCCGATGATTCCTGCTGCCAACAGAAACAGCCCCATGTACGGAATAATGTAATTCGTAACATTGCCCTCGCCGATCATCTGAAATGCCGAAACCGAAAATCGTTTTGCGGTAAAATTAAAAAGCTCGATATCTGCAAAATTTATCAGGAAAAAAACGGAATTAATGAGGATAAATATCAGAATCCAGACCCTCTGTAACTTTTGCCGACTGAACCAGACCAACCCGAGAAAACACAAGCCGACGGTTACAGCCAACGCCGAAAGATCAAACCTGATGCCATTTAAAAAGGCCCAAACGATATCTCCGCCCGATAACGACCTCAGCGCCCCCCGGTTCCAGAGCAGAAATTCGACTCTTATCAGGGTATAAACGATTAAATGCAGCGAAAAATACAATAAAAACCACATAATTACCTACAAGAGTTGCCCAAAATCTTAATTTTTGCTACTAAATATGTATTATGAAAATCGATCAAATGAAACAACGCTTAGTTGCGGCTTACCCCGATGCCAATTCGGATTCTGAAATCCGCGTTCATGACCTTACCGGCACTTCCGATCACTGGGAAGTCGAAGTCAAAAGCGCGGCTTTTAATGGACTAAGCCGGATCGAACAGCATCAGCACGTCATGAAAGTATTTGCACCGGAACTTAAAACGGGCGAAGTTCACGCCTTATCAATTAAAACCACGATCAAATAGGGAGTCTCACATGTCTGAAGTAAAAAACCGAATCGAAAGCTTACTCAACGAAAACAAAGTTGTCCTTTTTATGAAAGGTACGCAGCAATTCCCAATGTGCGGATTTTCTGCAAAAGCTACGGCAATTCTGCAGGATCTCGGCGTCGAATTCAAAGATGTTAATGTTCTGGAAGACGAAGAAATCCGCAATGGCATAAAAGAATTCGGCAACTGGCCCACAATTCCCCAGCTTTATATCAACAAAAAACTTGTTGGTGGCAGCGACATCATGATGGAAATGTATCAGGCCGGCGAACTACAGACGCTAATTAAAAACTAAAATGTTTTGCAATCTCGCGATCTGGGACCGAATTATTCGCTTTTTTTTATCGATTCTTATTCTCAGCTACGCCTTTGCCGGCGGTCCGATCTGGTTCTGGCCGATCGGATTGTATGCTTTGGCTACTTCTGCCTGGGGCCTGTGTCCACTTT
>JANOJH010000429.1:0-4529 GCA_031408135.1 Bdellovibrio sp.
GGTTGAAAGTAAGTATGGGAGCGGTCAATTTTTGAAAGACTTGCAAAAGGAATTCACCAACGATGATCGCCTGACGCTCAGTCAGATCGAAGGCCGCGATAAGATCCTGTCTTCAATAAAAGATTTTCTGGGTAAAGGTAAATAACATGGCTAACTTAACTCTTGAGCTCGAAACAGAACGAAAAAAAATCTGTCAGATCGCAAAAAATTGCGGCCTTGACGGCTTCGAAACAATTTTCGAGCTGATTAATTACGATCAGATCAGCCAGATAGCTTCGTACGGCGGGTTTCCGGTTCGGTACCCGCACTGGAAATTCGGGATGGAGTACGAACAACTTTCGAAATCCTACGAATATGGTCTTTCAAAAATTTACGAAATGGTGATCAATACCGACCCCTGCTATGCCTACCTGATGGAAGGCAACTCGATGATGGATCAAAAACTTGTGATGGCCCACGTGTACGGCCACTGCGATTTTTTCAAAAATAATGTCTGGTTTTCAAATACGAATCGCAAAATGATGGATCAGATGGCCAACCATGCCACCCGTATCAAGCGCTACATCGACCGGCACGGTTACGATCAGGTCGAAAAATTCATTGATACCTGTCTGAGCCTTGAAAATCTCATCGACCGTCACAGTATTCTGAATGCTTCACAGAATATGACAGAGGAAAAACCCAACTTAGGAAATCGCGATTTTTTATTTAAAGTCGACAAACCCTACATGCAGAATTATATCAATCCGCCACAGTATGTTGCGGACCAAAAAGAAAAACAAAACGCACAGAATCTTCAGAAGATTCAGTTTCCGGCAAGCCCGGTCAGGGATGTTCTTTCTTTCCTGATGCATTTTGCCCCACTCGAAGATTGGCAGCAGGATGTGCTTTCGATCATTCGTGATGAGTCCTATTATTTTGCGCCGCAGGGCATGACTAAAACCCTGAACGAGGGTTGGGCCTCTTACTGGCATTCCCACATGATGACCCGTTTTATCCTAAACGATTCCGAAATTATTGATTTTGCCGATCACCATTCGGGCACAACGTTCATGCAATTGGGTGGCTATAATCCTTATAAAGTCGGCATTGAATTATTTCGCGATATCGAGGAGCGCTGGGACAAGGGCCGATTCGGCCGCGAGTGGGATGAGTGCGATGACATCCGCGAGCGCAAAAACTGGAATAAAAACACGCGGCTTGGGCGCGACAAAATTTTCGAAATTCGAAAAATCTATAATGATGTCACATTCATTGATGAATTTCTGACTGAGGATTTCTGTGTCCGCAATAAGATGTTTGTTTACAAAATGAATAAAGAATCCGGACGGTTTGAAGTCGACACAAGGGATTTCAAAGCGATCAAAGCTCAACTTCTTTTCCAGATGACTAATTTCGGCCAGCCGATAATCAAGATTGAGAATGCCAACTTTGAAAATCGTGGCGAACTGTTGTTACAGCACGTACATGAAGGTCTGGACTTGCAGCCGAATTACATGGATGCGACCATGCAGAATCTATATAAACTATGGAAGCGGCCAATTAACCTTGTGACAATCATGGATAACGAGCCGCAGCTTTTCAGGTACGACGGAAATGAATATACAAAACATAGTTTAAGTGAGAGTAATAAGTCCGACGAGGGAGAGCAGCCGGAACTTCCTAAGTCTTAAATTTATTTGATGTTTTGGAGAACACCACAGTGTCCAGTAAAGATCGCGTATTAGTCTATTCTACGGATCCAAAGGATCAGGCCATCATTTCCGGTGAGGCCGAAAAGCATAAAAAAATCACCACTCAGAAATCCCTGGTTGATACCAAAAAATTTGTTGTTGTTTTCCGAATGGAAACTCAGAGCCGTGGCGGAAAAACGGTCACGGTTATGGATAAATTTCCGGCGCACGAAACTTTTCTTAAGGAACTCACAAAAGAAATCAAAATCAAATGTGGAACCGGCGGCTCTTACCGAATTGATGGACAATTCGGGCTCATTGAAATTCAAGGCGATAAGCGCATTGCGATTAAAAAATTATTAGATGGTAAAGATATAAAGTATAAAGGAATGTAGCCTGTGAAAAAGAAAATTGTAATCGTAGATGATTTTGAGGAAAGTTGCCAATTGATGGTTGAAATACTGTCGCATGAATTCGAATGCCATTACATCTGCAAGTCTGAAAATGCGCTTGAATTTATTAATGCAAACAAACCAAGCCTGATTCTTATGGACTATAAAATGCCCTACGTATCGGGAGTCGAACTCTGCAAGATCATCAAAGACATACCGGGTTTGAAACAGATCCCTATTATTTTCATTTCCGGAGCTGTTACGTCAGATGAACGAATTGAAACGCTGGAATCTGGCGGCGACGATTTCCTTTCAAAACCGTATCACCCGAAAGAACTCTTACTCCGAGTGCAAAAGCGGTTAAAGAATTATGCCACTGACGACATCGCGGTTTTGAAGGTGGGCAATATCAAAATGAATCTGAGTTCACGCCAGTGCCATCTCGATAATAAAGAAATTATGCTGACGCCAAAGCAATTCGATATTCTGAAGTTGTTGATCGAGCACAAGGCGCAGGTTGTTTCCCGGCAGGAATTCATGACTGAAATCTGGGGACATTCAGATGTAACCCCCCGAAATGTAGACTCTCAGATCAATTATCTAAAAAAGAAAATGGAAGGCTTTTTGGGCCATATTACTTCGGTTCCGGGCTTCGGCTACCGTTTGGATACCAATAATTAGATTTTTTTCCAGGTCGAAAATTTTCTCAACTCGGCGGTGTTCTCAAACTCCAGTTCGAGTTCATCATTTTCAAGCTTGAACTTCCGGTTTAACGATTGATTATCATAAGAAGGCTTAACCGAAATAAGCACCTGATGAATAATTTCATCATTATGCACTTTGTAGGTTCCCGAATAGGAAACAAAATCCGAAAATTCCTGGGGCTCTTGTTTAAATCGGATCGTCACAGTCATGAAACCGGTTTCAGAGTAATGAATGTAGCCGAAAAACCATTCTGAAATCGGCTCAAACGTGCCGTCTTTTTTGTAGTAATAACCGTAATCGGTCAATTTATAGGTACCTGTGATGTTGGTCGTCATGATTTACTTCTTCCTTTTTTTTCTGAAAAATTTCTTCAACAGCAAACTGCATTCTTCACCCAGTACGCCGCCGGTAACACTGAATCGATGATTTAACCGAGGATCATTCCCAAGGCTAGCCAGCGTTTCGAGGGCCCCGCCTTTGGGGTCGTGAGACGCAAATACCACCCGCGATATTCGTGACTGCAGCAGGGCGCCCGCACACATGTAACAGGGTTCGAGCGTAACATACAAAGTGCAGCCGATCAGACGCCAGGAATCCAGTTTCCGGCAGGCGCGATGGATGGCCACCAGTTCAGCATGGCCAAGGGTCGTCTTCTCTTTTTCCCGGAGATTCGTCGCTTTTACCAGAATTTTGCCGTTTTTATCAACAATTACAGCCCCGATGGGCACTTCACCTATCTTTTCGCTGAGTTTTGCCTGCCTGATGGCTATTCGCATGAATTTCTCGTCATCAGTACTTGAGTCTAATTTTGTTTGATTATGCGCGTTAATTGACGTGTTCTTGAGTGTCATCGGCAGAGCCCTTTGTTATATCTCTTTAGTTGATTTTCATTCTGCTATCAAGAGCTATTCTTTACTGAAGGCCTCTGAAAGCACAGTCCACATCGGAAGGCGGGTGACTACAGTGGCATTAGTTAAAGTTAAAGACGGAGAAAGTTTCGAAGGAGCTTTTCGTAAATTCAAGAAATCATGCGAAAAAGCAGGAATTCTTTCTGAAATAAAAAAGCGCGAACATTTTGAAAAGCCGAGCATGGCTGACAAGAAAAAATCGATTGCTGCACGTAAACGTGCGCAAAAAAAAGTACGTCGTAGCTGGGGAGAGTAATCTCAACTGTTACTGAAAGAGAGCACCGTCGTGGAATTACGCGAAAAAATATTGGCCGACATCAAGTCGGCCATGGTGTCGAGAGACACCGTTAAATTAAATACCCTTCGATTTCTGAACGCTCAGATAAAAAATAAAGAAATAGATTCTCGACCTACGCCGATCACAGCAGACGACGTTATGACGGTCGTTAAAAAACTCGTTAAACAACGTAAAGAATCAATCGAGCAGTTTTCAGCTGCCGGTCGTACAGACCTGGCCGATCAGGAAAATGCCGAATTAAAAATTTTAGAAACCTATTTGCCCGCACAAATGAGTCGTGAACAGATTGAAAAACTGGTCACCGAAGTCATTGCGGCAACTGGCGCTAAAACGATCAAAGATATGGGCAGTGTTATGAAAGAAGCCCAGGCTCGAGCGGCAGGCGCTGCCGACGGCAAATTGATCAGCGAAATCATTAAGTCAAAATTAAACTGAACTGAACTAAAAGATTCTCTGGAGAATTATTGAGATATCCACCCGAATTCGTCGATCGAGTGCAAGAAGCCAACAACTTAGCGGACATCATCTCACAGTACACTCAACTTAAACAAAG
>JANOJH010000442.1:0-1182 GCA_031408135.1 Bdellovibrio sp.
CTCCTCTGGAGCATAAACTTGTGTCCTAACGGTAGCCGAAACGGAGAAGGGAGTCGCTCCCTTTCTCCTTGAGGTTCATGATCCTCTTTTTAAATCGCATTTATACAATACTCCACAGGAGAAGGGAGCGTTGGAGTGATGTCAGGCAGCTTCGCTCCCTTCTTCAAGCTCAAGCCCACGTATTGGCCTCAAAGCGTTGCCCGATATTGCATCAATCGAACCTACGATGTCTGTCATCAGGAAACTCATTTGGTCAACTCCGTTTTCATGTTTCTTCCAGGATGCAAGCATAGATTTTCTTTGCTTGTCAATGGTCTCTCGCAATTCGGATGCAGTTTCAATAATGGCCTCTACCCGCTGTTTAAATTCTCTGCTCATCAAGTAATTATACACTGCCTGAATTTTCTCTAGCGCGCTAGTTGGGCATAATCCGGAGAATCTTTCCGCCATCAACTCCTATATATAAATAGCCATCTGGTCCTTGTTTCACTGAGCGCACACGCCAGTTTTTATCGGTAAGTAAGCGTTCTTCTTTTATCACTTTATTATTTTCAATGACCAGTCTGTTCACGTGCTTCAACACCATGGCGCCAATGAATAAATTGCCTTTCCATACAGGAATAACATCAGAAGAATAAAACTGCATGCCGCTGGGGGCAATGGAGGGTTTGTAATAATGAACGGGTTGCTCCATCCCTTCCTTCTTTGTTATGCCTTCACCAACTAGTGTGCTGTCATAGTTTAGTCCGTATGTGATCACGGGCCATCCATAATTCAATGTTGGCTTAATAATGTTTATCTCATCGCCACCCATGGGGCCATGCTCGTGTTCCCACAATTCTCCGGTAGCCGGGTTTATTGCCAAACCGTTTGAATTGCGATGGCCGTAACTCCAGACTTCAGGTTTGGCGTTTGGAGTATTAACATAGGGGTTATCCTTAGGTATCTGTCCATCTTCATGGATGCGCAACACTTTGCCCAAATGATTATTCAATGTTTGTGCGGAATCTTTCAGATCCGTTTTTTCACCCATGGCTATAAAAAGGTAGCCATCTTTCAATACAAGGCGCGAACCATGATGAAGCGGTTTCTTATAGTAGGGCAAGGCAATAAATAATCTTTCTCGCTGAACCAGTTTTAGTCCGTCTAACTTAGCGCGATCAACCACCATGGTATTGGATG
>JANOJH010000453.1:0-9828 GCA_031408135.1 Bdellovibrio sp.
AAATCAAGAAAAGTGGATAATTGACGGTTTTGGTCCATTGAAAATAATCGAAGACAGGTTTCAGAAAGCGGATGTTGTCGTTTTTATCCGGTTTCCGCTCTGGCGAAATTACTGGTGGTGTTTTAAGAGACAAATGAGGGGATTTTTTTTCCGGCGTCCTGAGCTTCCGGCCGATTGTTTTGAATCAACAGTTCCTCAGACTGTGAAACTGGTCAAAACCATCTGGAATGTTCATTTTGGTATGTGGCCGCAACTTGATCGTATCTTTAAGCAAGAAATTTATAGTAAAAAAATTGTTTATATTCGGACGCTCACAGATTTTAGCGAAATTTTTGATTCTAGAGTAACAAAGCCGACTTAAATTTTTGATTACTTACTAAGCAGAGATGATTTTGATATTCTCTTTTTTACGAGACAAACTGCCAGCGGTATCATCAAATTAAAAGCCTTTCTAAATTGAGTTTGACCTGAGACCAATGTTCCGATAGAAATTTCTACTTGTCGTGATGAAATCGATTTTATTTTCTGATTTTTTCAGTTTTATTACGTATGAGTGCTGGTTTAGCTCAATTGGTAGAGCAGCTGATTTGTAATCAGCAGGTTGCGGGTTCGAGTCCCATAACCAGCTCCAAATTTTTGCGAGTACGCATTATTTGGACAGGTGCCCGAGTGGCTAAAGGGGGCAGACTGTAAATCTGCTGGCTTCGGTCTTCGAAGGTTCGAATCCTTCCCTGTCCACCATTTAGCTCTTTTCTGAGGGTTATTTGTGGTGTTTAGTCTCAAGAGTTTGATGTTGATGCGGGAGTAGCTCAATTGGCTAGAGTATCTGCCTTCCAAGCAGAGGGTTGCGGGTTCGAGACCCGTCTCCCGCTCCAAGTTAACTCTTGATGGGAATAAGACAACGGTTTTGTTGCCCGTGTAGCTCAGTGGTAGAGCACACCCTTGGTAAGGGTGAGGTCGTCGGTTCGGCTCCGATCACGGGCTCCACTTGATGTTGCTGGCTGATGGTTAATTAAAAAGACCAGTTGCTTTGCAACTTAGTTTTGATTAGTTTAATGTACGTAAATATTAATTAATAACAATCTCTGCAGGAGGACATATGTCTAAAGAGAAATTTAACCGAAATAAACCGCATTGCAATATCGGTACTATTGGTCACGTCGATCATGGTAAAACAACTTTAACAGCTGCTATCACGACTGTTCTTGCGAAACTTGGTAAAGCACAAGCGATGTCTTATGCTCAGATCGATAAGTCTCCTGAAGAAAAAGAGCGTGGTATCACGATTTCCACAACTCACGTAGAATATGAAACTGATGCTCGTCACTACGCACACGTTGATTGCCCAGGACACGCCGATTACGTAAAAAACATGATCACTGGTGCTGCTCAAATGGATGGCGCCATCCTCGTTGTTTCTGCTGCTGACGGTCCGATGCCACAAACTCGTGAGCATATCCTTCTTGCTCGTCAGGTTGGTGTTCCATCGTTAGTTGTGTTCATGAACAAATGCGACATGGTTGATGATAAAGAATTACTTGAACTTGTTGAAATGGAAATTCGCGAACTTCTTACAAAATACGATTTCCCGGGTGACACAATTCCGGTAATCTTAGGTTCTGCAAAACTTGGTTTAGAGGGTGATACTTCTGAATATGGCGTTCCTTCAATTATGAAATTAATGGAAGCTTGCGATAAGCATATTCCTCAACCTGCTCGTGCTGTTGACAAGACTTTCTTAATGCCAGTTGAGGACGTGTTCTCAATCTCTGGTCGTGGAACTGTTGTTACCGGCCGTGTTGAGCGTGGAATCGTTAAAGTAAATGACGAGATCGAAATCATCGGTATCCGTCCAACTCAAAAAACAACTGTTACAGGTATTGAAATGTTCCGTAAGCTTCTTGATGAAGGTCAAGCTGGCGACAACTGCGGCGTTTTATTGCGTGGTACTAAAAAAGAAGACGTTGAGCGCGGACAAGTTCTTGCTAAACCAGGCACTGTAAAACCACATAAAAAATTCAAAGGTGAGGCTTACATCCTGACTAAAGAAGAAGGTGGCCGTCATACCCCATTCTTCACTAACTACCGTCCACAGTTTTACTTCCGTACAACTGACGTAACTGGTGTTGTAACTTTAAAAGCTGGAACTGAAATGGTTATGCCAGGTGATAAAGTAGAAATTAACGTTGAGTTAATTACGCCAATCGCAATGGAACAGTCTTTACGTTTCGCAATCCGTGAGGGTGGCCGAACTGTAGGATCAGGCGTAGTAACTGAAATCTTAGAATAAATTACGCACCGCAATATAAGCGCATTCAAAAAACAAGCCAAGGGATAACTTAGTAGTTGTCCCTTTTGGCTTTTTAGAGTTATATTTTGCATCTTGTGTTTTAACCATAGGGCAGTAGCTCCAGCGGTAGAGCGAACGACTCCAAATCGTTAGGTCGTGGGTTCGAATCCCTCCTGCCCTGCCATTCTAGTCATTGGACTAAGGTGAACGTTAAAAACAAGACGTACAAAAAATGGAGTTCAAATGGATAATTCAAATTCAAAAATTGTAACACTCAGTTTTTTATCTTTTTCTGCATTAGTCGGTTTTACTGTAGCAACTTTGCTGAAAGTTTTTTCCGGCGCATTTGGTGTTGTTGCAAAACTTATGGAATATGATCTTTTCCGTCACGGTTTGCCGGTCGCAACTGCATTTGGATTATTTATTTATCTTCAGTTCAATAAAAATATTTTAGTCTGGGCCGATGAAGTCATTGCTGAAATTAAAAAGGTGGTTTGGCCGCCAACGAAAGATACACGTGGAATGACGATCGTTGTTGTTATCATGGTTTTAATTTCCAGCGTAATTGTCAGCGTTTTCGATATGTTTTCGGGCTTTGTCCTCAACCAATTAATGAAGTAGGGAGTTATCATGGATAAAAAATGGTACATCGTTAATGTTCAATCTGGTTGTGAAGCTACGGCTAAGACCGCTATTGAGGAAAGAATCAAATCCAGTAAAATGGAAGCTAGTTTCGGTGAGATCTTGATACCTGCAGAAAATATTGTTGAATTGGTAAAGGGTCAAAAAACTACAAAATCCCGCAAATTTTTTCCTGGGTATATTATTGTTGAAATGGTGTTAACTGACCAAAGTTGGCATTTGGTTAAAAATTCATCAAAAGTTGGTGGATTTGTTGGTGCTGGAGCGGGTGGTAAAACTCGTCCTCCTGAAATGACTTTAGCTGAAGTTGATCGTCTTCGGGGTCAAATGGCCGGAACATCTGAAAAACCAAAAGCAAAGGCAAATTTTTCACTTGGAGAGCAGGTTATTGTAGTAGATGGCCCTTTCAGTAATTTCAACGGCACTGTTGAAGATATCAATGAAGAAAAAGCAAAAGTTAAAGTACTTGTTAGTATTTTTGGACGACCTACTCCTGTTGAGTTAGATTTCGTTCAAGTTCAAAAGAGTTAGATTTTTAATTAAGTTAACCATGGGGGTTAGCTTAATAATATAACCCTTACTTGTCAGAAATGATGAGTAAATGCAAAAAAGTGGGATCACAGTATGGCAAAAAAAGTTACAGGTATGATCAAATTGCAGATACCGGCAGGGAAAGCTAATCCAGCTCCACCCGTTGGACCGGCGCTTGGACAGCATGGGGTAAACATTATGGAATTCTGTAAACAGTTTAATGCGAAAACGCAGGCGTTGGGCGATAGTATCGTTCCCATCATCATAACTGTTTATCAGGACCGTTCGTTTACTTTCATTACCAAGACATCTCCAGTATCTTCGTTGATTAAGAAGGCATTGAAATTAGAATCAGGTTCTAAAATGCCCCAAAAAGACAAGGTCGGAAAAATTAAACAAGATCAAATTAGAACCATCGCAACAACTAAGTTGCCCGATTTAAACTGTGTAAAAGTTGAATCAGCCATGTCTCAAGTAGCAGGTACTGCGAAGAGCATGGGAATCGAAATAGAGTAGGTGTATTATGTCAGGTAAAAAATTCACAGCATCGGCTAAAAAAATTGATGCTACAAAAAAATACTCATTCACAGACGGTATTAAATTAGCTGTTGATACAGCTCCCGCAAAATTCGACGAATCTATCGACATTGCAGTTCGTTTAGGTATTGATCCTAAGCAATCTGATCAGCAGGTTCGTGGCGCAATCGCATTGCCTCACGGTCTTGGTAAAAACGTTCGTGTTGTTGTTTTTGCTAAGGGGCCGAAAGAAGCTGAAGCTAAAGCTGCAGGAGCTGACTTTGTCGGCGCTGAAGACCTCGTTGCGAAAATCAACGGTGGCTGGTTAGATTTCGACAAATGTATCGCGTCTCCGGACATGATGGCGACTGTTTCCAAAGTGGCGAAGGTTCTTGGACCTCGTGGTTTAATGCCAAACCCTAAAGTTGGAACTGTTACTATGAATGTTGGCGAAGCTGTAACAGCTGAGAAGAAGGGTAAACTTGATTTCCGCGTTGATAAAGCCGGAATCGTTCACGTTTCTATCGGTCGTAAATCAATGGGGGCTGTAAAGTTAAAAGATAATTTTGACGCTTTCATTCAGGCGATCGTAAAAGCAAAGCCTGCTACATCTAAAGGTACGTACCTTAGATCAATGACTGTGGCTTCAACTATGGGTCCTGGCGTAAAGCTGGATGCAAACGAAGCGATGGCAGGTACTGAAGAATAGATATTCCGCTGAAAGCGGATAGATTAACTAGCGCTGAAAGCGGATTGTTTAACAATAACAGAGCGTCGGTGAAGATTGGTGTTCGTGAAGAACCTAAATTAAGTGTTTGGTAATTCGATCAAACCTTAGGCCACCCGAGACGGACGTTCTTAATTCTAACGAAGGGAGGTTTCGATATGTTGAGAGCTGAAAAAGATACAGACATCAAATTGATCTCTGAAAAATTAGCAAAAGCTAAGGGAGCCTTTGTCGTAGACTTTAAGGGCATGAAAGTGGAGCAAGTTACGTCTTTACGTAAAAAGCTTCACGCTGCTGAGTCTGAGATGAAGGTCGTGCGCAATACGCTAGCGAAGCGCGCATTCAAAGATCATCCAAAAGTCCTAAGTGCTTTTGAGGCAACAATGAGTGGAACAAATGCAATCGTATTTGCTTTCAATGAAGTTGTTGGCGTTGCAAAAACACTGGCAGATTTTTCGAAAGATGTTGAAGCTCTAAAGATCAAAACCGGTATTATGGACGGGGAAGCGCTTGATCAGAATAAGATCAAGTTTCTAGCGACATTACCAGGTAAAGATCAATTACGTGCTCAGTTCTTGTGTTTACTTAAAGAACCAAGTGCAAGACTTGCTCGTGTATTAAATGAGTACGCTACTAAAAATGGCGCACCTGCAGCTGAAACTGCATCTGCTCCACAGGCTTGAGTTCAGGGAATTTCCTCTGGCTTTAATAAATTAATTTTTTGGAAGGATATTTAAAATGACAATGACAAATGATCAATTAGTAACAGAATTATCAGGCAAAACAGTTCTCGAAATCGCAGAGTTAGTAAAGCAATTAGAAGAGAAGTGGGGCGTTTCTGCTGCTGCTCCTGTTATGATGGCTGGTGCGGCTGCGGGTCCTGCTGCTGAAGTGCAAACTGCTTTCGACGTTATCTTAGTTGAAGCTGGTCCAAACAAGATCAACGTAATTAAAGAAGTACGCGCGATCACCGGTTTAGGTTTAGCTGAAGCAAAAGCTTTAGTTGAAGCTGGCGGCAAAGCAGTAAAAGAAGGCGCTACTAAAGAAGACGCTGACAAATGGAAAAAGGCTTTAGAAGCTGCGGGCGCTAAAGTTACTGTAAAGTAATTACTCAAGTTCGAATTTAATCTGGATGAGTGGGCTTTCCTAACTCATCCAGATTTTTGTATTTTTAAGTTTATGTAGTTTTTTATTTAATGTGGGTCTTGAAGATTTCCCCCCGAAGCGAAACTTCACTTTTACAGGGCTAATTAAGCTTATTCTGGGAGACGGAATGAATCAAACTCCGATTACTGCATCTAATCTGAGAATTAGAAAATCTTTCGCGAAAAATAAACAAGTTATTGAGATCCCAAACCTTATTGAATTGCAAAAAAGATCATATGAAGCTTTCTTGCAAAAAGAAATGGATCCGGATCGCCGGGGAATTGAAGGCCTGAATGGCGTATTCAAATCCGTATTTCCTATTTCTGATTTCAATAACACGTCATCTTTAGAGTTCGTAAGCTACACTCTCGAGGCGGCTAAGTACGATGTCGACGAATGTCGTCAGCGCGGAATGACTTACGCGGCTCCGATCAAAGTTACACTACGCCTTATTGTTTTTGATATTGATGAAGAAACAGAAGCCCGCAGCATCCGTGACGTAAAAGAACAAGAAGTCTATCTGGGTGAAATCCCTCTGATGACGGCGAATGGTTCTTTCATCATCAATGGTACCGAGCGCGTTGTTGTTTCTCAGTTACACAGATCTCCGGGTGTTTTCTTTGACCATGATAACGGTAAGAACAATGCTTCAGGAAAATTAATTTATTCAGCACGTGTTATTCCATATCGCGGTTCTTGGCTTGATATCGAGTTCGATCAGAAAGACGTTATCCACGTCCGTATCGATCGCCGTCGTAAGTTCCCGGTTACAATTTTATTAAAAGCTCTCGGCTACAACGTCGAGCAGTTACTTGAGCACTATTACGATCTGGATGAGATCGTAGTTAAAGGTAAACAACTATTCCGTAAACTGGATATCGAAAGAATGTCCGGCCAACGCGCTATCGCAGATATTACCGATCCTAAATCAGGCGAAGTTCTGATTAAAGCCGGACGTCGTATCACGCGTGCAATTGTTAAAAAAATCAAAGACATCAACTTAACTGAAATCGAAGTTCAACCGCAGGATTTAGAAGGCAAAGTTCTTGCTAAACCTCTGATTGATGAATCAACCGGTGAGATCATTGCAGATGCAAACAATGAACTGACTGTTTCAATCATCAAAAAAGCGGTTGCTGCCGGAATCGAAAATTTCTACCTCATCTTTTTTGACGGTTTAACTGTAGGACCATTCCTCAGAAACACGTTGTTAGTTGATAAAGTTAATAACAAAGAAGAATCACTTGTTGAGATCTATAAGCGTTTACGTCCTGGTGAACCACCGGTTCTTGAGGCTGCTGAACAGTATTTCAATCGCTTGTTCTTCGATCCAGAAGCATACGACTTATCAGAAGTCGGTCGTATCAAGATCAATCACAAATTCGGAATTTCAATGGAAGAATGCCCCCCGAGCTTCCGGGTTCTGACTCACAAAGATATCCTTTCAACAGTTAAGCACCTGATCGACCTGAAAAACGGCCGCGGTGTTGTTGATGATATCGATCACTTGGGTAATCGTCGTGTTCGTTCAGTTGGTGAGCTTCTTGAGAATCAATACCGCGTAGGTTTGGTTCGTATGGAAAGAGCCATTAAAGAGCGTATGTCTTTACAAGACGTAGAAACAATGATGCCGCATGATCTCGTGAACGCTAAACCTGTAAACGCCGTAGTAAAAGAATTCTTCGGTTCTTCGCAGTTATCACAATTCATGGATCAAACAAATCCGTTATCTGAAATTACCCATAAACGCCGTTTATCTGCGTTAGGCCCCGGCGGTTTAACAAGAGATCGCGCCGGCTTCGAAGTACGTGACGTACATCCGACGCATTACGGACGTATTTGTCCGATCGAGACGCCAGAGGGACCAAACATCGGTTTGATCGCGTCTTTATCAACATACGCACGTATCAACAGTTACGGTTTCATCGAGACTCCGTACCGCAAAGTTGATCAGGGTAAAGTTTCTTCAGAGATTCATTATATGTCCGCTCTTGAAGAGGGTGGACATCACATCGCACAGGCGCCTACTGATGAAAAATTCAGTAAAGTACTTGGCCAGGGTAACCTGACTGTTCGTCGTGACGGTGAATACGAATTGGTCGACAGAGAAAAAGTTTCTTTAATGGACGTTTCTCCATCTCAATTGGTTTCGATTGCCGCTTCGTTGATTCCTTTCCTTGAGCATGATGATGCGAACAGAGCCCTGATGGGTTCGAACATGCAACGTCAGGCCGTTCCGTTACTTAAATCTAAAGCGCCGTTGATCGGTACCGGTGTTGAGCGTCTCGTTGCTCGCGACTCTGGTACTTCAGTTGTTGCTTCAAATGACGGTATCGTTGAATTAGTGGATGCTTCAAGAATCGTAGTACGACGTCTTGCTAAAGGCGGGGAACTCGGTGCAAACGTCGATATCTACAACTTAACAAAATATCAGCGTACAAATCAAAATACCTGTTTCAATCAGAAACCAATCGTTAAAAAAGGCGATAAAGTATTTAAGACCGACATCATTGCGGATGGTCCTTCAACTGAACTTGGTGAACTGGCTCTGGGCCAGAACATCACAGTCGCGTTCACGCCTTGGATGGGTTACAACTTCGAGGATTCGATTTTAATTTCTGAAAAACTCTTAAAGGAAGACACTTACACGTCGGTCCATATCGAGGAATTCGAATGTATCGCGCGTGATACAAAGCTCGGAAAAGAAGAGATCACACGTGATATCGCCAACGTCGGCGAAGAAGCATTAAAAGATCTGGATTCTTCGGGCATTATCCGCATCGGCGCTGAAGTAAAACCGGGTTTCATTCTGGTCGGTAAAGTAACTCCTAAAGGCGAAACTCAGTTGTCACCTGAAGAAAAATTATTAAGAGCAATCTTCGGTGAAAAAGCCGGCGATGTTCGTGATACATCTTTACGCGTACCATCCGGCGTTTACGGAACAGTGATAGATGCACAGGTTTACTCGCGTGAAGGTTCTGATCGCGATGAGCGATTGGCTTCAATCATCGAAGAGAAGCGCATTAAGTTAGAAAAAGACTTAGTGATTGAGCAAAATGTTATCCGAAATAACGCGATTGAAAAGTTGCGTGAAATCGTAATCGGCAAAAAAACAACCGGAATTCTGTTAAATGAAGATGGTAGCCAGAAGCTTTTAAATAAGGGCCAGGACATCACATCTGCAGACTTAGAAACCATTCCGTTTGAATTATTAAGTTACTTGCCTCTTGAGCAGGATCTTGAATTCCAGGTCAGCAAAATCATTGATGGTGCACGTAACCAGCTTGATGCCGTTAAACTTGTATTCAATGAAAAGATCGATCGTCTTAAAAAAGGCGATGAACTTCCTCCTGGTGTTATTAAAATGGTTAAAGTTTACGTTGCTATTAAACGTAAGCTGCAGGTTGGTGACAAATTCGCCGGACGACATGGTAACAAGGGTGTGGTTTCAAAAGTGTTACCGCAAGAAGACATGCCTTATCTGGCAGATGGTACTCCTGTTGACATGGTTCTAAACCCACTGGGCGTTCCATCACGTATGAATATCGGTCAGATTCTGGAAGTTCACTTAGGTTGGGCAGCGCTTAACTTAGGTAAACAGATCACAGAACAGCTTGAAAAATTCAACGCCGATTCTTTAAGAGCTAAAATGAAAGACATTTATCAGGATGCCGATATTTCTGCAAAAATCGACGGTGCTGATGAAGCTTCATTAAAGAAGATGGCAACAGTGATTCAGGCGGGTATTCATGTCGGCACTCCGGTCTTTGACGGTGCTCAGGAATCTGACATGCGCGATCTGTTGAAGAAAGCACAGTTATCATCAACCCAGTCCATCCTGATCGATGGTCGTACCGGCGAGCCTTTCGCTAACCCGGTAACAGTCGGTGTGATGTACATGTTGAAACTTCACCACTTAGTTGAAGAAAAGATTCATGCGCGTTCAATCGGACCTTATTCTCTTGTTTCTCAGCAG
>JANOJH010000591.1:0-2409 GCA_031408135.1 Bdellovibrio sp.
GTCTTTTTTAGAAAGGTTTTTTCCCCTTGAAGGAATTGCGTTATTTGCCAGTTGCAAGGCCCTGTGATAATATTTTTTATCAGAATAATATTCGATCAAGGGTTCAACTGCATTTTTGGTTTTCAGTGTTTTTTCAACCTCGAGCAAATGCCATTTGGCCAGGTCGGTGTAACCCCAGCGTACAAGATCATCGGCCCACGTCATCTGGGTTTTTAATTGCGTCGGGGTTTCAACATGAATACCTTTAATCGTGGTTACATCTGCAATGACCTGCTCATCTTGATTAATAATCTGCACATTGACGTCGTCATTGACCCCAAAAACATTAAAGTACGATTCGTATTCCTCAAGTAGATCAGTTGGATTGCTTGAAAAATCCGGCATTTCATAAACACCGCGACCTGAGTTAATTGATTGAATCTGGCTTTTCACCAGATCTGAAGCGGCATACACCTTGTTGGATTCAAACCGCAGCCACCCGAGATAATTATAGTAACTGAATGACTTTCCATTCAGTACCGGTAGCCCCAACTGCCTGAAATAAGCAACGCCCTGAATCGGATTGCCAAGCGCCATTTCAGTCTGCGCCAGCCAGTAGAGATTGCGGGCTTTATCATTCGACCACTTTAGATTTTTAATCAGCGCATCCTGTGCGTTAGGGTAATCTTTGGCCAGATAAAAGCACCAGGCACTTAGCCAGGTTAGGTCGTCGTATTGCTTGCTTTTATACTTACGCTTATGCGAGCCGTGCGCTTTGATCAGCTCTTGCAGATATTTGTTGGCTTCGGTGTAACGCTTTGTCTGGTAAAACAAAAAGGCCTTCTGAAATATCAGATCTTTTTTGCGGCTCCATTTCGAATTATTTTTAATAATGTAATTGATCAGCTCTTCGGCCTTTGCCAATTCTCCTGCCCGTTGCGAAATATAAAACAGGTTCTCGCTGTAATCTTCGTTTTTTCTGATTTCAGATTCAAACGGAATTGCAGTTGCAAAAGCCTGCGTCGGATCGCCGATATTTGAAAAATAGACGGCCTGCAGGTAAGCGGCTTCCCACCCTTTCAGCTTTTTCAGTTCGACAAATTCGGTAATCTCGGCCTGCGCTTTCTTATCTTCACCTGAAAATATCAGCATGCGCATTCGATATACGAAATCATCAAATTTTATCGGGCAAGCTTCAAGCCCGGCCATAACCGCTTTTAATTCGAGAGTTGTCTGCGAAAGCCAACGGGTGCGCTCAACTTTGCAGAGTTCACGGTTGTTACGGCTTTTTAGAATCCACTGCAGATACTGACTTTCAAATTCAACACCTTCCGGGTGCGAACGCAGATTTTTTGAAACCTGTTTGGCTACTTTTGCAAATTTTTTAAAATCTTTCACCAGCGAAGTTTCACTGGCGAGGTCCATTTCGATTATTTTTTTAATAGATTCGTGTTGCAGTTTGAATAATTTCTTATTTTTAGAAATTTCCTGGTAAAGCCGCCAGTAATCCTGCGCTTTCTTACTCGACACTGATAGGAAATATTTCTTGTACGACGCCTCTTCAAAATTGTTCGGCTTCCAGTCGTTCAGCACTTTAAGTGCGGCCGTTTCGTTGCCTTCGGCCTGCAGTTTAAAATACTCATCCAGTTCATTGGCATACGCCACCTGAACAAACACAATTGTCAACAACGCTACCAATTTAAATGTTACAAAAAATTTACTTGTGATCAAACTCAGTTACCTGCTTTGGATATAAAACAGGGTAACTCTCTTCCAGCAGTAAAATCACGTGTAGACCGTGCGGCTGGACTAAAGCCTCATCGCAATAAACAATATCCGTGTGAATTCCTGAAAAACTGTGCATTATTTATAGAGACAAACCCATAATAAGGACCATAGGACATGAGCACTCTCACAATGGAAGTTTTTAAAGCTGGCGATTTCATCTTTTTTGAAGGCGACCATGAAGCCCATTTCTTTATCATTGAATCCGGTGAAGTATCGATTTTTACAAAAGACAAAAAAGGGCAAAAATTCGAAGTGGCCCGCCTTAAAGACGGCGAAACCTTCGGCGAGTTCTCGTTAATCGATAACGGTGTGCGAACGGCAAGCGCTCAGGCACTTACGCCCGTCAAAGCCATGAAAATTTCATCTGAAGGCTATGAAATGATGCTGAATGATCTGCCGCTTTGGGCCTCATCGATGCTTAAATCCTTTTCTAATCGTCTTCGCCAGATGAATGCGCAGCTTAAAGAAAAGAAATAACTTTTAAATCCACAATAGGATCACAACCCAATTCGCGGTAGCGGCATCTAAAATTATTTCTAGCAATCAGAGGCATAACATTAAATCTCGCGAATCAGGGAAAAATAGCACAAAGTGACCGATGGCCGCATGTAGCTTTCATATACAAGCGGGTACTTTTTTCAA
>JANOJH010000605.1:0-1052 GCA_031408135.1 Bdellovibrio sp.
CCAATTACACGATAGCCAATTTCACAAAGGCGCCTCGAAAGATGAAAGCCGATAAACCCTGCTGCACCTGTAACTAAAATTGGAGTTGCCATGAAATCTAAAATTCAGGCAAAAATATCGATTTAACCGATGAATCTTAATTAGATTTGTAGTTCATTTAAACTAATTATGGACGAAACTAAGCCTAAGAATCAATCCTCGGACGAAATTGATCTTTCTCAAGTTTTTAAATGGATAGGAAACGGGTTTCGAAATTTTGGAAATTCAATACTTACATCCATTGCTAACCTAAGACAGCTCTTTTTTGATAACAAAATTTTCTTCGTAGCAATCATCACAATTGGTATCGTTCTAGGGGCGGTTTATTCTGAGTTGCTTTCTAAAAAATATTATAAATCATCTATGATCCTGAGTTGTGATTACCTCAATCGTAGAATTGTAGAAAGTACTGTTGAGAAGCTGAATTTATTGTGTGAAGAAATAGAACGGGAGGGTCTCGCAAAAGAATTGAATATCCCAGCGGCAACTGCTAAAAACATTCTCAAATTCGAATCAAAACCATTCGTCTCTGAAGATGATATTGTTGAGATGGAGGTATTGAAAGAACAACTCAATAATGTAGCTGCCGACAAGAAAGATGTAGTCAAAAAAGTCATTGCAAAACTTGAAGTAGATAATAAGAGTGCATTTCAGATTAGCATGCTAATCACAGATCCCGATGTTGTAAACAACTTGGACAGTGCGATTGTCAATTACCTTAAGTCAAATGACTACGTAAAACGAAGAATCGAAATCACTAGGTCTAATCTCTTGCAAAAAAAATCAAAATTACTCTTGGAGTCTGGTAGATTGGACAGCCTAAAATCAGTTCTATTCAGGAGTTTTGATAACATCGCCAGGCAATCAAAACAAGGGTCAAACAATGTTATTCTAAGCGAAAAACCTTTGACGGATCCCCTTTCAGTATTTAGTCAGGATCTTAATTTTTATAATGAGATCCAATCAATAGATACCAGACTATATCTTCAACCAGATTTCGAAGTAGTAGATGG
>JANOJH010000610.1:0-3518 GCA_031408135.1 Bdellovibrio sp.
TGCGGTTGGCGCGGCCGATTCCGGAAATTTGAAAGCGGCGCACATTCTGGCTTCTAGTTCTTTTTCACCAGGTCTATATTTTTTTCATATTCCGAACATTCCGCGCAAGTCCTGGCGTTCAGATTACAGTAGTCAGAGTTCTCAAGTTTACTATTTCGAACAAAACTTCCATTTGATGCGAATGTATTATCACTCAGATATTCTGCTACAAGTAAGGCTTCATTATCTTCTTCTTGTGACATAAGAGCAATTGGGATTAAAAAAACCACAAGCATTGTTTTAATAAGGTTTGCCATTTCATGTTTAATTTTTAGGTCGCCTCGAATCAATTCTGAAATGGCGTATCATTCTGAAACAGGCTTTGGGTGGGCGAATTTTTCACGTTCATTCAGCCAGAACAGAAACTCGGACGGGCCAAGCTGGTGGGTCAGTAAGCCAAGCTTTAGCGAAAGAAAAAAGCTGAGATTAAATATCATCGACCGTTGCCGACGCTCGCCTTTTTTAGAATAAATTTCGGTTTTTTTCAGCGGAGAAATAAACTGCATAGCCCCGAAGAAAACGGCAAGTTCCGCTTTAAAAACCCCAAGCTCATCTCTGCAGAAAAGCAAAAATTCTTCATTTTCAATTAATGAGTTGATATCAAAATCAGGGGGTTGGGTCGAAAAAAGGTAAGCAGCAAGAATGGCCGACATCAACTCCGTAGGGTCAGCAAAATTAACGCCGAAATAATCAAAATTGCGAACGTAACTTAAAAATTCGTGACGTTGGTGTTCGTTCATAAAAAGCTTATGAATGGACGGCATTAATATTTCGAGAACGTTCAGATCATAAAGTTCGACCAGGGCGTGCTCAACATTTTTCAGTCTGAAAAACTTGAGCCATTCTTCGCGACGTCGCGGAAGTACGGTTCGTTTGAGCTCCTGTTTCAGGCTCACGATCTGTGTGCGTAATTCAGTCTCGATCGAAAAATTAAGCTTTTGCGAAAGCCGAATTGCCCTGAGAATCCTGACCGGATCTTCAATTAATCTTGCCTGCGGATCGCCGATCATTCTCAGCGTGCGGGAATGAATATCTTCAAGGCCCTTGCAATGATCAACGATGACCTGATCGATGGGGTCGTAGTAAAGCGAATTGATTGTAAAATCACGTCTGAAAGAATCTTCTTCAATATTTCCGAAAAAATTTTCTTCGACCAAATGGCGCTCTTCGCTATCGGTGGTTTCGAGTTCCTCGGAGGTGGCGGCCCGTCTGAAGGTTGCAATTTCATAAATATGCTCGCCGCGCTTGGCGTGAACGAGCTTGAAACGTCTGCCAATAATAAAACTATAAGGTACTTTTCTTTTAACTTCATTCGGGAGCGCGTTCGTGGCGATGTCGAAATCTTTCGGCTTCAGGCTCACAAGTAAGTCGCGAACTCCGCCGCCAACCAAGTACGCCGCAAAGCCGGATTCTTTCAGGCGTTTCAAAATCTGCGTGGCATGAGAATCGATGTCTCCCATCATTTCCTGAAGTTTCAAATTGTAGAGCTTCATTAATGAAGCTTGATCGGGAATCGCCATTCCTATTTTTTAATTGAGCTTCGAATTCAAGTCGAGTACTTAAAGTGCTGTGTACATAGATAATTTTAATTATTCAATTTTAGGCACGAATACCGAGCAACGAATTGTCTTCTTGCACGGTCTTATGGCCTTTTCTGCTAACTGGCGGAAAATTGCCACTAAGTTGGAACACAGCTATCAGTGCCTCATCTATGATCAAAGAGGCCACGGTCGTTCCTTTAAGCCCGATTCCGGTTATGCGCTTAGTGATTTTGCTGAAGACTTGCACAAAATCACAACCGAGCTTGGCTGGACAAGTTTTCATCTGGTGGGCCATTCGCTGGGTGCCCGAATTGCGATGGTTTTTGCCGATAAATTTCCTGAAAAAGTGAAAACTCTTACAATTGAAGATATAGGTGCCAGTGTCCTGCCGGAATCCTATCAATATTACGAAAAAATGCTGAATATAGTGCCAACTCCATTTTCCTCCCGCGAGGCGGTGAAAGAATTTTTCGAAAATTCGTTTCTTGAACAGTTCAAACCCAAGGAAAACCCGAAAGTCTTACTTACTTTTTTACAGGCCAACATCGAAGAAAAACCCGCCGGAAATTACGACTGGAGATTTTCTAAACAGGCCATTATTGAGACTGCCAGTGAAAACCACAATCAGGACCGTTGGCGCGAAGTCAGCTCCTTTAAAATGCCCGTTTTGCTGGTTAGGGGTGAATATTCTCATATTTTAAGCGCTGTAGAGTTCGAAAAGATGCTGAAGGCTAACCCGCAGATTACCGGAATTGAGATAAAAGGGGCCGGTCATTGGCTGCACTATGAAAAATATGAGGAATTCACTCAGATTTTAGTGAAATTTTTGTCTGAAAATTAAAATCCTCGTGCCTTTTGCACATTGCGCAAGTAGCTTCAAGCGTGACACAATGAGCCCGATCTAATATCAAAGAAAGCCACATGAAGTATTCAGAGCTAAATTTAGACCCAAGACTTAACGCCGCCATCGAAAAACTCAATTACGCGGAAGCCACTGCGATTCAGGAACAGACAATTCCTCACATTCTGGAAGGCAAAGATGTTGCCGGCCTCGCACAGACCGGCACCGGCAAAACCGCAGCCTTTTTGATTCCACTTATCGAAAGAATTCTCAGAACTCAAAGCGAGCCCGAAAGCCCGCGCGCGCTTAAAGACTGGAACGTCCGAAGCTTCGTGCTGATCCTCGTCCCGACCCGCGAACTTGCCGATCAGATTAACGAAAATGTCGTTAAGCTTTCAGACGGTTGCGGAATGAAGACGTATCCATTTTACGGTGGCACCGGCTACGACAAACAAAAAGAGGCCCTGCAATCAGGTTTACAATTTGTTGTTGCGACACCCGGCCGTTTAATCGACCTCTACAAAGAAAATTTCGTCGACCTCAAACAAGTTCGCGCCATCGTGTTTGACGAAGCCGACCGTATGTTCGACATGGGCTTCAAAGACGACATGACGTACATTCTCGGACGCGTGCCGCGCGACCGCCAATTTCTGGTGTTCAGTGCCACGCTTAATTTCGACGTACTCAATACCGCATATCAATTCGGTGCCGAACCCGTTGAAATCAATATCAGCCGCGATCAGGCCAAGGCCGAAAACGTCAAAGACTTCATCCTTCACATCGGTAACGACGAAAAACCTCAGTACCTCGTTTCGATTTTAAAAAAAGAAAATCCGAAACAAGCCATGATCTTTACGAATTTCAAACACAACGTTGATCGTGTTGCCATGTTTCTTCTCGATAACCAGATTCCGGCCATGGGTATTTCCAGCCTTATGAGCCAGAGTCAGCGCAACCACGTCATCGAAAAATTCAAAGCTGAAAATGATCAGAACATTCTGGTTGCAACCGATGTTGCCGCCCGCGGTCTTGATATCAACGGCGTTGACGTTGTCATCAACTACGAAATGCCCCAGGATGCCGAATCTTACGTCCAC
>JANOJH010000624.1:0-1057 GCA_031408135.1 Bdellovibrio sp.
AAGGGTTTTTGTTTTATTTGCATGCAGATTGCATGCAGAGTTTTAAATAAGTTAATAAGTTTTTTATTTGAGTATGTAAACAAGAGAGGTACAATGTTTCTGACTTCTATTGATTGTTGATCCCTCAGAGAAATTGTTTTAGTCATAAACAAACCTAATCCGCAAAAACCTCTATCAACTTTCCAAAAGGCTTCACTTCTATTTTTGTTTTGCTCAAGTCAATTGATTTTTGGCTGAATTTGGAAATATAGATTTCTTTAAAGCCAAGTTTCTCTGCTTCCGAAATGCGTTGATCAATTCGGTTCACTGCACGAAGCTCTCCGCCCAATCCAATCTCTGCAGCAAAACAGATTTTATCGTTCACCGGAATTTCTTGCATGGAGGAAATGATGGAAATACACAAAGCAAGGTCAATGGCAGGATCTTCCACATATATCCCACCGGCCATGTTTACGAATACATCTTGAGTGCCCACGCGGAAACCACAACGTTTTTCCAACACTGCCAATAGCATATTCAATCGCTTTTGATCAAAGCCTGTAGGCGTGCGCTGTGGAGTTCCATACGAGGCCGGGCTCACAAGCGATTGTATTTCAATTAACAATGGACGGTTTCCTTCAATGGTGGCTCCAATGGTGACGCCACTTAATTGTCCGTCTTTTTGTGAGATTAAGATTTCAGAAGGATTTGAAACTTCGCGCAAGCCAGTACCCAACATTTCATAGATACCAATCTCGGAAGTTGAGCCAAATCTGTTTTTTGTAGTGCGCAAAATCCGATATGCCAGGTGACGGTCGCCTTCAAATTGTAGCACCGTATCCACCATGTGTTCCAAAACTTTGGGCCCCGCCAGCGTTCCATCTTTGGTGATGTGGCCTACCAGGAAAACAGGTGTGTTAGTTTCTTTGGCAAACTTCATCAGCTCACCTGCGCATTGGCGAACTTGTCCTATGCTGCCCGCAACGGAATCCAGCATGTGTGAATGAAGGGTTTGGATAGAATCAATAATAATAAGGTTAGGCTCCAGCGATTCAATCGCTTGAAAAATATTTTTAGT
>JANOJH010000625.1:0-2064 GCA_031408135.1 Bdellovibrio sp.
ATACTGGTATCTGACCAACCACTTCAATTGCTGCCGCAGACATCTTTTTTACCGTCTTCCGAATGATGTCAACCACTTTTTCTCCATCGTGCTTGGCGGCAAACTCTTCCAGATAGAATTCAATGAAGACGAGGCAAACCACATCTTCCAGTAATTGTGTGTCGGCATTGGTGTAAAGCTCCTTCTTCAGTACCAGGAATTTCACTTTCTCAATGGCATCGGAATCGTATTCACAATTTGTTAAAATGCTCTCCGCTATTTTTGCGTGATGCATTTTCTCTTCAGATCGCCACTGCAAGTAACCCTTCTTATTAATCGGATAACTACTTCTTGGAATTTCCCATCTGCCAATATGCTGACAGTGGGCGGCAAGTTTTACACTTTCATGAGCAGTTGGCGCAAATCGCTGCAGCCGCTCAGTCATTCGTAGGGCATACAATATCTCTTTTGGAACCGATCTCCCTTCTAGCACTTCCAGGTTAGGATCATTGTTGTTGTAAGCATCAAAAGCGGCAATGGCTTTCGCGAATCGATCAGCGGAAATAGTCATATGTAAAGGTCATAAAAATGGTCGGCATGGCCGCAACAATATGGCGATGAATCCTTGAAAATGATGAGTACCCGCTGATTTGCTTTGCCGAAAAGTCTCTACTTTTTAGTTGCTTCCAGAATGTTTCTAAATTCATCCATGGTATCGATAAGATTATTACGCACAATGGGATCGGTCACCCATTGGGGTAGGGTAGGACTAGGCATGGTAGTAATGGAATAATCAACGCGTGTGCCCATGGCGGTTGCTTGAAATATCCATTTCCCTTTCACATCCATTATCCTGCTCACATTTTTTAAGGCGGGAAAAATTTCGTGCTCTACACTTTTAAAGTCGATGATTATTTGATTGCCCGATGAATGGGATACTGTGTAGTGAAGTACGCAATCCTGATTGTCTACTGGCCATGGTAAATCGTATTGGATGTAACTGATCCATGAGTTTTCGTCTTTTGAAATGATTTTATAATGACAGCTTCCTTTATTCCAATGGATGGCTTTTGATTCGTTTTCAATCAGTGCAGCAGCGGAATCTATTGATGTATTTATACGGTAGGCAACTTTTACTTCACGCACCAATTTACTGACAGAGATTTCATGCCACTTTTCATACAATTCAATTCCCTTCGCGCTTTTTACAAGTAAGTACCCGGATGAGTCATTCTGTCCATTATTGGTTTTAAGAAGATAATCTGGAAATGATGTGCCAGTGCAGAATGCCAGTACTACTAGTTGGATTCCGAATTTTTCCATAATGGTTTTAATAAGAGACAACTCTGATAAGTATAACCCCTATAAGGCGTAAATATTTTGTAGCCATCCAACAAAATGACTTACTGAATTTGCAAAATTTTGAAATGGCCTAAATCATTTTTAATATCGGGTAACCAAAAATATCAGAACTATGCACGGCCGTAATATCAGATCCCTTTCATTGTTTGTAGTTTTCGTGTTCCTTGTTTCAGGTCTATGGGCTCAAGAATTGCCTGTCACCAAGCCGGAAGATGTCGGCTTATCCTCAGAAAGACTGCAACGCCTCACTGCTGTTTTCCAGGCGTATGCTACCGACAAGAAGATGGCCGGAAGTGTAGTGCTGGTAGCAAGGCATGGAAAGGTTGCTTACTTTAATTCATTTGGCAAAAGAGACCTTGAGTCAGGTGCCGCAATGGAAAAAGATGCAATTTTTAGAATTGCTTCGCAGACTAAGGCATTAGTGAGTGTAGGGATTATGATTTTACAAGAAGAAGGAAAACTGCTTATTTCCGATCCAGTGGGCAAATATATACCTGAGTTTAACGAATCAACTGTGGCCGTAGCACGGGAAGGTGGGGGCTATGATGTCGTGAAAGCCAAGAGGGCCATTACACTTCGCGATCTGCTTACCCACACCGCAGGCATAAGTTATGGTGGCGGCCCGGCTGCCGACAAATGGAAGGAAGCTGGCATTACCGGATTTTATTTTTCCGATCGTGATGAGCCCATTGGAGCTACCATTGCCCGGATGGCAAAACTTCC
>JANOJH010000644.1:0-1372 GCA_031408135.1 Bdellovibrio sp.
CAAGCCATTCTTCCACTGCCGGGCTTAATTCACCAAGCATTTTTGTGTCGGCAAGCCACGCCAGATTCTTGTGGGATTTACGCAGGTCGCGATACAATCTGGCGATCTCAATAAGACCATTTTGAAATTGCTCATCAGTGGGCTCCTTTATCCACTGATGTCGTAAAACAGGAACAGAATCATCCAGTTCACAGGTCACTAATTCATTCTGATAAATGTTGATGATCATACATCTTCCTTCCAAAGGTATCCACGAATATAAGCAAGTTGGCGGTAATTAATTTGCTAAAGGCTTCATGCAAATCTCAGGTGACCGCAGTCTATAGTTTCTTGATTGCAGGCTTCTAAAACTCCACCCGATATACAAGCACAGGCACAATACCAAGTTGGTATTTCGTTTTTACATCTTGAAGAAAGGTATCATAATAATGATACGCCACATTTTGCGTGTTCAATACATTTTGAATATCGAGTGAGAAGGTGCGCGTGTAGCCCGGCTTGTTCTTTCGCCAACTTAAGCGCAGGTCTGTGCGGAAATAATCAGGGAGCTGGAGTGAGAAGCCATTTTGATAATTGTATTGAGTGCTTCCAACAGCCGAGGAGAGCGGAGCATCAATGGGCGCTTCGCGTAAGCCCCCCAAATAAAGGATTCTCGTATTCATACTAAATGTGTTACGTTTCTTCTGCCACTCTTTGCCAGCCAAAAAGCTGCTGGTGAACCTTCCATTAAATCGAGTGTAATAACCAGTTGCATTGTATTCTGACCTATATAAGGAGCCACTCATCATAAAATAAACCTGACTGTAATATCTTTTCTCCACAAGAGCTTCCACGCCATAATTCAAACCTCTGCCAGTATTTTGAAGGCCAGGTCTTGAAAAATCTTCGAACTGATTTAGTGCTGAATAGCTAACCGTATTTGGTTGCACCGGAACATTAAACACCCGATGATAATAGACATTGGAAACAAACCGTAAATCTTTTGCGAAAGTGTGCTTAAATTCGGCTATAAACTGATGAGCCTTTGTCAATTCCAAATTCTGGTTTCCGTATTGAAGATAGGTTTGCAATTGCTGCCATTGCCCGGTCAATCCATATGAAAATGTAAGAGCCCCCTTCGGCAAGCTATGTGCTATGCTAAACCTGGGCTCAACTGAAGACGCCTTGTTATAACTAAAATTCACATAACGCACTCCAGCATTTAATTTCCACGAAGCGCCAAACCGCTGCGACCAAGTTGCGTAGGGTTGCCACATCATGCCGTTTACTTTGCCATTCACACTTGGATAAAATGTGTCGAAATACAAGGGGGTAATTGTTGTCGATACTAATTTATTATCGAGATAATTCGCCATAATACCAGTCTCCAGAG
>JANOJH010000709.1:0-1521 GCA_031408135.1 Bdellovibrio sp.
GATCAATGTAGAGATGCCGAATGGCACAAGCATTTATGAAACGGATAAAGTGGCACGATATGTTGAACAGGAATTAAAGAAGGAACCTGAGATTAAATTTTTGACAACCAATGTAGGAAAGGGGAATCCCCGCATTTATTATAATGTGATCCAGCAAAACGAATCGAGCAACTTCGCACAGTTCTTTGTTCAACTTAACGATCAAAAACCTGAGGAGAAAACAAAACTGATTGATAAGCTTCGTGATAAATTTATTTCCTATCCGAATGCCAAGATAGAAGTAAAGGATTTTGAACAAGGCCCTCCGCTGGAAGCGCCTGTTGCCATCCGTATTTTCGGTGAAAACCTGGATACGTTGCGAAAAGTCTCCATGCAAGTAGAACAGCTTATCTCTAAAACAGCAGGAACCATTTATGTGAACAACCCTTTGACAAATCAAAAAACCGATCTGCATGTGAAAATCAACAAAGAGAAAGCGGGATTGTTGGGTGTTCCTATCAGCGACATTGACCGATCCATCCGGTTAGGTGTTGCTGGTCTGAATGTAGCGCAATTTTCACCGGGCGAAGGCGAAGACGAAATCAACATCAATGTGACCTTGCCAAGAGGTAAGTATGCAGCCTACGATGTATTCAATAATATTTATGTAAACTCTGTAACAGGCCAGGCTATTCCTTTGAGGCAATTAGCTGAAGTGGAATTTGAAACTACTCCCAATCTTATTCGTCATTACGATAAAGCACGCTTCGCTACCGTAACAGCTTTCGTAAGGAGCGGCTTCTTGTATGAAGACATTAATAATGAAGTGATCAAAAAACTAGATGCTTTTAAATTTCCAAAAGGATATTCCTATGTAGCGGCAGGAGAGTTAGAAAACAAACAAGAATCGTTTGGCGGAATACAAACTATTATACTCATTACTATTTTTGGATTTATCGCGGTGTTAGTACTAGAGTTTGGAACTTTTAAAAGTACACTTATTGTGCTGTCTGTAATTCCCCTGGGCGTAATTGGAGCAGTGAGCATGTTGTTCATCACTGGTAATCCTTTATCTTTTGTAGCTGTTATTGGTTTGATAGCATTAGTTGGTATTGAAGTGAAGAACTCTATTTTACTGGTAGACTTTACGAATCAATTGCGTGAACGGGGCATACCGTTGTTAGAGGCTATTGAAAAAGCTGGAGAAATCCGTTTTGTGCCTATCGTTTTAACATCGCTTACCGCTATTGGTGGTTTGACACCTCTGGCCATTGAAAACAATCCACTATATTCTCCGCTTGCCTGGGTAATTATCGGTGGATTGATTAGTTCAACATTGCTCTCGCGATTGGTAACTCCGGTGATGTATAAATTATTGCCTCCCAAAGTGGAAGTAGTGGGAGAGAAGCCAGGTGATATACCTTTAAATTGATAGCTGCTTTGTTGAGCCACATTGGAGGATAGAACAGTTAGTAAGAACGTGTCACAGTAGGACTGATCGATGATTGTTTTCAGCTCAAGACCAATGGCGGTCAAGGTCTT
>JANOJH010000726.1:0-9827 GCA_031408135.1 Bdellovibrio sp.
TTGATATTGCCAGCCTTGATCTGCGACACTAGGTTGACGATCTGGTCGCAGCCCCATGAGTCGTCGGGGTTACAGCCTGGTGCTTGTTCTGAACTCTTTACTGTCATTTGTTGTTTGACCGAAATGACACCTTCGAATGGATCACATGCAGCCAAAAGTAGCAGACTCGATACTATAAATAACTTTTTAATCATTTTTCCCCCGGTTTAAAGACAAATTGTCCTCAGTTAACTTAATTTATGGTCTAGAGACCATACTACTGCAATTTATTTACCAATCAACTCTTGATCTCTGAATGAATATTAATTCTAATAATGGAATGAAATATACCACTTGCTTACTCCTTACTTCCGCTCTTGTTATGTTCTTCACATCGTGTCAGACAGCTCCGAAAGAAACCACCGCATTGCCGGTTAAAAGTGCGGCTTCAGAAAATTATTACGCTCAGATCAAATCAGATAAAATGAAGCAGGCCGAATTAGACTTGCCGTTTCGTGGATTTAACGATGAAAAAAATATTCAGACCATTGCTTTCGGATCACCGGAAACCAACTGCTGGAAAGCTATTCAAAAAAATAATCCGGAACTCATGATTTTGACGGCTTCGCCTGAGAAAAATCTTTTGAAATTGCCCGAATATCGATCAATCCGCGAAAAAGTACCTTTCATGTGCTCGCCGACTGCCGATACCAAAAACGAATTTATCCGCGACTGGCCTTATGCGAAGAATATCATTCCCGACACTCAGAACGGCGTTTACCATTCTAAGATTTTCGGAACAAAAAAAAACCAGATTCAGGTGATCATGATCGATTTAATCGACTCCGACCAGAAATGGAACTGGCTCGAAAATGAATTTAAAAAGCCCACCGCGCTCAAGATTCTGACGGGGCCCATGCAAGACCGCGAGAAAATGCTCGGCCTGATTAAGAAAGCAAAGGCAAAAAATCTGATTATGCTGCCGAATGACCGCCCGGTTTCTAATTTTGAAAAAACCGAGATTAAAGATCTGGGTTCAATTTATGAAACAGTTGGAGCGACCCGTGCGATTGCCACCGAAGGCACCGAACCGGTTATTTTCGGCCTGATTAAAATCAATTGGACCGATCGCGAAGCCAGTCTTGAAATCAGAACTATTGAAGATCAAAAAGTTCAAGTCGTAGAACTCAAGCTCTGAAGCGGCTTTTGAGCGATCTGATTCAGATCCTTCTGAACTAAAAACCAAACGGCCGGTGGAAACACCAGCCACAATAGGAAAATCATCCATCTATTCAGTTTTTCGGAACATACTTTTTCATAGAGTTCCGCATGTTTATAAAAAGAATAAATTGTTCCGAATGGAACAAAAAGTAAAACCGTCCAGAGCGTGGGTGCCGCTTCAGAGTCTTTCGCAACGATCTTAAGCTCAGTGCAGACCTGATAAAACCAGTAAAACGCATAAAACCCGAACGTAACGACCACCAAGATCAACTGAACGATCATGTTTCTATTTTTTACTTCTGACATTTTTTTTCTCCAGTAAAAAGGCCTCGGCACGGACTTTTGGGCTTCCGAGCCAGCCTTGTTTAAGTAAATAAAGCCAAAGCGCAATTGAAATCAACAACATAATCACGATCGAAATGCCAAAGCCTTCAGGATTTGTAAGCAGCGGGAGCTTTTCAAAATTCATCCCGAAAACTCCCGCAATAAAATTCAAAGGCAGAAAAAATATCGTTAATACGGTCAGTACCCGCATAATTTCCGTCGTGCGAAAAGAAGCATCGTTTGTTTTTTGCGCCTCGATAGCCACGTGCAGATTCAACAGGGATTGCACGTTATCGAAGACATCTTCGGCGTAGAACAGACTGCGTTCAAGCCGGTCTTTCGAATGCTGAAAGTGATCAATAAGAAAATCTTCCTGCGCATTCAGCTTAGCTTGCAGATCAAGTGTCAGCCGCAATACTTTTTTAAAGGCTGAGGCCTTGCGCTTTAGATAAAAACCTTCTTGCAGAAAGCGTCTGGATTTTTTCGCACTGAAAAGATTTTCTTCGAAATAATGCAACTTGGTTTCAAGCTCGGTTAAGGGCTTATCAAAACCCAGCGAAACCTCTTCGTAAAATAAACCGATGAATTTTGAGCGCGTGATTTTTTCAGGGCCCATTTCGCTGATCTTGGCTTTGACTCCAGAAATCTCAGGCAACGGCAAGCGATGAATGGTGACGAGCTTTTCCTTATCGCGGCTCATGAAAATCGCAATTTTAGTAGTCAGTTCCTGAACGCTGTCGGCATCGGGCTGTGACTCCGGCTCCATCAAGCGCAGGATCAGAAACTGAGCACGCGTATAATTCTCGATATGCGGCAGATAATCGGAATCAAGACAGTTAAAGAGCACGTTGTTTTCAAGCCCGAGTTCGGTTGCTATTTGCGAAAGCAATTCCCGGTCGGGATTCGTGTAATCAGTCCATTTAAATGAATTAAGTCGCGTTTCCGTTTGCACTATGAGCCTATAGAACACGACTTTTCAGCTGATGACAATCATTGCGTTTTCTTATCCGATAAGTAAAAATCAATCCCCTGACCCTCGGAGGCCAAAATGAAAACAGATACGGATTCCAACCAGCCAAAACGGATATTTCTTCAGGACTATAAAGCCCCGGCTTATGAGGTGAAAAGTCTGGCGCTTAATTTCGACCTCCATGAAACCAAAACCACTGTACGCGCTACGCAAATACTTGAAAAAATTGAAGATTCCGCATTGGTGCTGTTTGGCGAAAATCTGGTGCTGAAATCCATCAAGCTTGATGGGCGTGAACTCGCCGCCGCTGAATATGAAAAAGATGCTGAAACATTGACGCTGAAAAACCTGCCCGCGCGATTTACGCTTGAAACCGTGGTCGAAGTTAATCCGATTGAAAATAAATCCTGCGAAGGACTTTACCTTTCAAAAGGAATTTTTGCCACCCAATGCGAAGCCGAAGGCTTCAGAAATATTACCTATTTTTTAGATCGTCCTGACATTATGACTTCCTACACCGTTACGATTCAGGCCGATAAAACCAAATATCCGGTGCTGCTCTCAAACGGTGATCTGATTTCAACCCGTGAATTGCCGGGCGGAAAACACGAAAGCGTCTGGAAAGATCCATTTAAAAAACCAAGTTATCTTTTTGCGCTCGTAGCCGGAGATTTAGGCGTGGTCGAAGGCAACTTCACGACCCTTTCCGGAAAAAACGTAAAACTTGAAGTCTTTGCCTCGCATGGCAAGCAGGAACGCTGCCACCACGCTCTTGAATCTCTTAAAAAAGCCATGAAGTGGGATGAAGAACGCTTCGGACTTGAATACGATCTCAGTCAGTACATGATTGTTTCAATAGATGATTTCAATATGGGCGCGATGGAAAACAAAGGCCTGAATATTTTCAATTCCCGTCTTGTTCTGGCCGACCCCGAATCCGCAACAGACGCCGATTTCGAACGCATCGAATCTGTCGTTGGGCATGAGTACTTTCACAACTGGACCGGTAACCGTGTAACCTGCCGCAATTGGTTTGAACTTTCTTTGAAAGAGGGTCTGACCGTCTTCCGAGATCAGGAATTTTCAGCTGATATGATGTCGCGTGCGGTTAGCCGAATTAAAGATGTGGATGCGCTCAGAGGCAGTCAGTTTGCCGAAGATGCGGGCCCTAATTCACATCCGGTGCGTCCTGAAAGCTGCCTAGCGGTTGACAATTTTTATACGGCTACAATTTACGAAAAAGGTTCAGAAGTTATTCGTATGATGCAAACCATTGTTGGGGCCAAAGGCTTCAGACTTGGCATGGATGAATATTTCAAACGGCATGACGGCTCTGCAGTAACAATACTGGATTTTGCAGATGCAATTGCAACGCCGAACAATGCGGATTTTTCCCAGTTTAAACTCTGGTACAGCCAGGCCGGCACGCCCGAGGTTTTTGTTAGCGAAAATTTCGATGCTACCGCAAAAGAGTATCGGTTGACCTTAAAACAGTTCTGCAAACCAACCGAAAAACAACCGATCAAAAAACCTTTTCATATTCCGCTGCTGGTGGGCCTGTTGGATTCAAACGGCAAAAATCTGAAATTGAATTCGGCGGATATTTCCTACAACACCGATGAAAAACCGGTCGTGCATTTAAAAACCATTGAGCAGGTTTTCTTATTTAAAAATGTTTCTGAAAAACCGGTGCTCTCACTAAACCGCGAATTCTCAGCACCCATCAAGCTGAACTGGAACGCCACTCAGGCCGAACTTCTGCATCTGATCAAATTCGATACCGATGCCTTTAACCGGCGCGAGGCCTGTTTCAAAATGGTGCTTGAAGAACTTCAGCGATTAATCGCGGATTCGCGTAAGACTCCAAATCCCGAAATAATTGAAGCTCTAGGATTCATTCTGAATGATTCAATGATCGATCCGCAGTTTAAGGCGCTTATGCTTCAGTTACCCGATTATCATATTCTGGCACAAGCTGAAGACGTTCTCGATGCAAAAGCATTTCAGACGGCGTTACAAACGCTTTCTTCAGCCTTTGTAAAAGCCTTTGAAAAACCGCTGCTCGCGCTTTATAGCGCGCATCACGCAAAAGATACAAAGGGCGACCGTGCCTTTAAAAATCGGATTCTCCGCTTTTTAATTGATGCCGAGAACGAAGAAGCTGTGCCGCTTGCCACCGCTCAATTTGCGAATGCCCGTAACATGACCGATAAAATAAGTGCATTGCTTTGTCTATGCCAGACTGAATCGCCTGAAAAACAAATTTGCTTAAATGAATTTCTTGCGCGCTGGAAAGACGATGCCGTGGTGTTTAACAAATGGCTGCAGGTACAGGCCGGTTCAGTTGTGGGCAGCACATTTGAAACCATTAAAAAAATCACAACTGGCCCGCTGTTCAGTCTTGAAAATCCGAACAATATCTACTCGCTGCATGCCGTACTTGGAAATAATTTTTTAATCATGCAACAGCATGACGGTCAGACTTTCAAATGGCTATGCGATGAGATTCTTAAGATAGATAAAAATAATCCACAGGTGGCCGCACGTGTCTGCGGTAGTTTTAATTTTGTTAAAAAATTCCCGACAAAATTAAAAGATCTCGCGCAGACTGAAATAAAAAGAGTACTGGCGCAGCCGGATTTATCTAAGAATTCGCGCGAGTTGCTTGAAGGATGTGTATAGGCTGTAGATTACTAACTAGTTATCTTAACAGCATTGAATTTCGTTATTTCGTTATTTCGTTATTTCGCTTTGCGATCTGGGCGATCAGGGATCTTGTAGAGAAAATCAGGTGAATGCTGATCCAAACAAGTCCCTACACACACGGTTTCCGTTTTTAATTTCAAGAGGCGGGCTTTTTTTTCAAAGTTTTTCGCAGATTCAAATACTTTTTCGATCAATCCCGAAAGATCCTGCTTATCTTTCTTCGTCAGTTCATAGATGCCAAGCCGAAAGCAGTCCTCGTTTTTGCGGGGCCAAATGAATTGATTAAACAGCTGCTCTCGGAATTTTTTTGAGAGAGGCCCATTTTTTCGCCATTTCGGTTCGCCCTGAACTTTTAGCTTGCAGGTCATGCCCTCTGTCCACCCGACCAAGCCTATCTCATCTAACTGTTTTAGGTAGGATGAAATTGATACCTTGGACAAGGAATGCTCTTTCATGATCTCCATCGGTGAATTGCCCAAAATTAAGGATTGAAAAAAAGCCAGTAAACCCACCGTATCTGACATTACCTTTTCTTGCTTCTCCGAATATTCAAACTGATCCGCAGATGGCTCATCCAGAGCCGACGCTACATCAGAAAGACGAACACCAATCGCACCAATGAGGCCCATCCATTGTTGAATGCTGATTCCTTCTCCACGTAACCACCTTTTTATTGTTGGCACTGAAACACCCAACCGCTTGGCAAGCAACGAATAAGTAAGGCCCTGCGATTTCGCAGCTGCCTTAATGACCCTATTAATTTGATCCATGCTTCTCGCGTCCATTGCATTTGGATTATAATACGATCCTTTATGGATTACAATACGATCCATCTGAAATGTCGCTGTTTTATCAGACAAGCCCGGACTAAAAACGAAATCACCAAATAGGAGGTGTTTTATGAAAATATTAGTAATGACATTAGGTTTGATCGTTCTGAACTCATTAGCACAGGCAGTTGATGGCAAATGGCCGCCTACCAAAAAGCAGTGTCCGCAGTCGCAGGATCACTTTGCAATCGTAGTAGAGCAGGTTTCTGGCACGAATAACTCGCTCTATTGCAAGTTGATCACAGGTGAGAGTTATCAATATCACAATGACCCACTCATAAAAGTAGCGGACTACATCAACTGCGCAAGCGCCCCGCTAGAAAACAATACTATCGTGTTAATCACAAAGGACTATCACGAAGTATTGGATAAGTTGGGAAACAAGAAATGTATGGACACCGTGGTTTTGACCAAAGTAATTGGCAAAGTCTCGTATTGAGGGAAAAGTTGATTATTAAGATATGCATGTAAAATTATAAAGCGAACTGCGACCCACGCTGAACAAATAATCTTGAACACTCTCACGGTACGCAGGATAACCGTCTGGCTGAACACAAACTGCCGTCCGACAAAGAACCGGGTGAGCGGTCGAGTCGGACAACTGTTTATACGATTGTGGAGCGGTCTAGTTAACCTTTTGGCATTTGATGTCTTCACAATGCATTCTGTGATATTTGTCTTGGCAGCGACTTGAAGCCTGTAATCTGGCATCATACTCCAATGGCTGCTTTTCAGATCGATACTCGCTCGTGAAGGCACTGACTATACAAACAAATAAATCTTGTCTGATCGGTTGCAAGTTTAATTGCCACACTTGATTTTGCAGGTCTCGAACAGCTCTTTCAAGCTGATGAATTCTCCGATCCTGACTTTGATCTTCACTGTTCAAATCAATTAACACTGTAGTTTGACCGTTCTTTAACTGAAACTCTCTTGCATGAACCTGGGTTGAAACTAAAATTAAACACATCATCGCGCCAGAAAAAATACTTTTAAGCATATATACTCCATTATGTCGTTCCAGCTGTTTGTGGGATTAATTTCCCTATATTCAAACGAAAACGATCTTTTGAATATTAACTTCGCAAGACTCATTCCAGACTAAAATTCAAATTAGTTTGCCAAGTAATTCCCGTCAAAGAGCAACTCAAGTTGTTAGGATCTCTAAATAATTTAGGAATTAACTTTTTAAAATATTTTAAATTCCCACAAATAGCATTTTTATCGATTTGTTAAATTGTCACCATAACTGTTAGAATCCTAACATCAACTGTATCAATTTGAGACTTTTAACTAATGAACCCTAGAACCGCAAAATGAACGACACTATAGAGCGTCGGAAAAGAAAAGTAGCCTGCACTTGAAATCCCAATGTTAAAGAGCCGGATGCGCTTTAATTTAATGGGGTCTGAGGATTTAACTTATTTTTCCGGCGTTGGTAACCGGCGGACGTATTTTGGTACCAAGTTCGCCTTAGTCAATAAGCGACTTGAGGCTTGCCAAATCGAATATGCCAGTTAGGTTCCGTCATGTGCATACGTAGGTACGTTAGCCGTAACTAGCTGATTTTACAAGCGGTTGGTTTTGGAATGACTACAAGTAACTACAAACCCTCAATATTTAAACCGCTCCAACTGCGCTAGTTAAGCTGCATTTTTAAATGATGTCATAATCTTACAAAGCGTATCCAACGATGGATTACCATCTTCACTTATGGCCTCATAAACCACGGTGCGACTTAAACCCGTTCGGCGGCAAACTTCTAAAATATTATGAGCACGAACATATCCGGACAAAATATCAACAAAAGCCTCTTTATCACCATCAATCAAGGCCTCAGAAAGAGCCTTCTTGATCTCTTTATGTTTTTTAAAAATAGCTGATGGATCATGACTTAAAAGCTCAACACCATTAATCACCATGGATTTTTTCAGCAATTTTTTGGGCTTTTTTAATGTCTTTGTCTTGTCTATTTTTGTTTCCTCCAAGTATTAAAATTACAGCTTTTCCGTTGATAATTTTTTCTGTGTACGAATCTGAATATTCTTTTAGTTTAAGAAAAGAGAGCATATTTATTTGTACGCTATTCAGTACAAAATTTCAAGTCCTGTTTTTTACTTATTTTATGAACATAACTAGCTGATTTTACAAGTATTTGGTTTTGCGATACCTACAAATTCAAGGGTTACGCATATGACCTGTAAGGCAGATCTATATTGAAAAGGAAGAAGTTCATTCGAGGTGTTTTTGCCTTGTTATCCCTAAGTTGGACGTCGGCACATAGTGGCATTCGAAACTCGGATTTATGTTAATTTACCAATGAATAAACTTAATCTTCGACGCTGCGAACCAACGTCCAACATCGGGATTGAGAGGGGTCTTGCAAGATCAAATTCTCTAACATCGTTCAAAACAGAGCTTGCTTTTTGTGTAGCTTATGAGCTACAATTAACTCAGTGGAAACGACACCTAAGACTCTCATCAACTATGAAACAGAAGACGGCAAACAGCCATTTCGAGAGTGGCTGAAGTCGCTACGCGATAAGGTCACAATAGCAAGACTTCGTTCACGCCTTGAACGAGTAGAACAGGGAAACTTGGGTGATGCCAGGCCTGTTGGGAATGGAGTTAGCGAACTTCGTTTCACCTTTGGGAATGCTTTTAGAATTTATTTCGGACAGGACGGCGACCAAATTATTGTCTTGCTAATTGGTGGCGATAAATCCACACAAGAGAAAGATATTCAATTGGCGCATCAATATTGGGCTGATTATACAAGGAGAACGCAAGATGGCAAAAACAAATAAAGCAGGTGGTTCTTACCGAGAGAGCTTAATTGAAGATTTGCGGGGCGACGATGAAGCCCAACTTGAATATATTAAAATAAACTTTGAAGAAAATGGTGACGTTCCCGCAGCAATTCTTTCTGCCATTCGCACAGTTGCAGAAGCCCGTGGGTTTAAAAATTTTGCAGAAGAAACGAAGTTGAACCGAGAAAATCTCTACCGGGTTTTATCAGAGGATGGGAATCCCCGCTTGGATACTTTCTTCAAAATTCTTGATGGCTTAGGGCTGCGACTTTCTGTAGAGCCTAAATCGAAGGTTGGTTAAGTTCCTAAAAAGCCTAACTGCGGAAGCGGGTTCGGCATTGCTTAAGAAACTCGGTACGGGTTTCCGGCAAACGTTTGAACGAGCCCCGTAAGTCAGAGGTGGTTGTGGTGCTGTGGGTGTCTTGCACCCCGCGGGCCATGACGCAATAGTGTTTGGCATTGATATGCACGGCCACATCATCGGTATCGAGAATAAACTGCAGACAATCCGCGATCTGCTTTGTCAGTCGCTCCTGCACCTGGGGGCGTTTCGAAAAATACTCAACAATGCGATTCAGCTTTGAAATCCCGATAACTTTGTCTTTGGGAATATAGGCTAAAGTTGCAAAGCCATCGATCGGCTGAAAGTGATGCTCGCAGACCGACATCACTTCAATGTCCTGCACACAGACCATCTGATCATATTCCATCGTGTTTTCAATCACGGTAATTTTCGGAAAATTTTTAGGATCCAAACCGCCGAATATTTCGTTCACGTACATTTTTGCAATCCGCACCGGCGTTTCGCGCAGGCTATCGTCGCTCAGATCAAGATCAAGACTCTTCATAATCTCAGCGAAATGATAACTGATTTTATCGATGCGTTGCTGGCTGGTCAGGTCGGATATTAAAGTGGGAGAGGGCCTTACATTCATTAGGATTTCGAGTGCTTTTCGTTCTTCTATTTGTGCTTTTGATTGGCTCATG
>JANOJH010000742.1:0-1697 GCA_031408135.1 Bdellovibrio sp.
ATTCAACTGCGCCAGCTGTCGTTTTCATATTCATTATAGCTGCGTGTATGAGCGCGTTGGTCGGTTTTCACAGGCCCGCAATGGAAGCCATTACGCCGCAAATTGTGGCCAAAGAAGATCTTACGCAGATCGCCGCTTTAAATTCTTTTAAGTCGGGCTTCTGCGCGATCATTGGTCCCGCAATCAGCGGGTTGGTCATCGCCCGCTTCGGCTTAAAGGTGATTTATTTTTTAGACTTCCTCACTTTTATGCTTTCAATTTACTTTCTGCTGAAAGTAGAAATTCCGGCCTTTATAGTCCGTGAAAAAGTTGAGTCGGCATTTCGCTCAGTGAAAAACGGAATTCGATACGCGCTGTCGCGACCCGAGCTGATCGGCACCTACCTTGTTGATATTCTCGCGATGGTTTTTGCAATGCCCATGGCACTTTACCCCTCGATGGCCGCCGGCTGGGGCGGAGCTACTGCCGCAGGCTGGCTTTATTCGGCAATTCCGGCCGGTAGCCTTGTCGTTTCACTTTTCAGCGGCTGGACTCAGAAAATCCAGCGGCATGGAGCTGCCGTTATCATTGCGGCCACTATATGGGGTTTTGCCATTATCGCCCTGGCTTTTGCAAACTCGCTCTGGCTGGCCTTCAGTTGCCTTCTGCTTGCTGGCGCTGCCGACATGATCAGCGCGGTTTTTCGAAGCACAATCTGGAATGAAACTATCCCCACCGACAAGCGGGGACGTTTAGCATCGATCGAAATGATCAGCTATATGAGCGGACCAATGCTCGGAAGTGCAAGAGCCGGTTACGTTGCCTCGGTTTCTTCAAATTTTTTATCAATTTTAACTGGCGGTATTTTGTGCGTCATCGCGACGTTGGCCTGCATTTGGTTTTTACCGAAATTTTGGCATTACAACTCTAAAAGTTCGTTGCCAGCGAAGTAGGTCTTGGCTTCAGCGAAACAAATTCGGCAAAATTTCCCACAATTGCCGTAATTGCTCTTCGTAAAGTTGCAATCGGCTCAGTCGGCTTCTCTAGATTAACAAGTCTGTTCACCATGAAAGCGATTCTCAATCCCGCCAGATAGACGCGTTTATCGACCACATCGATAAATCTGTTCGTGTAATCCTGTTCGCTCTCATCTTTGTAAGCGTAGGCATCTGCTCGCGGCACCATTGATTCATGCATCCAATCGTCATACTTAACAAACATCTCCGGCGTTGGTCTGAGGTCTTTAAACTTGGTCAGCAGCGCATTTGCATAAAGTTGCGATTGATCCGCCGCCTGATCCACAAACTGATTTTTATAAGCCAGATAAATCATCTGAGAATCCCAGACGCTGTGAAGATTTGTATCAAAGCCAAGCCACTTAACCGGAATTTTATTTCCGCTATTGTCTTCTACGCGGCCAGTGTGGAGCGGTTGATGAATATCTCCCACAAAATGAACAACAAATTTAAGCGCATTTTCTTTATCGACTTTTGATGCCGATGAATCTTTCAGCGTGTCTTCAGCCACGTAAAGAGCTTCTAACAGCCCACCCAATTTGCGGGTTCTGTCATCTTGCCGTTTAAGATTATCAAGATAGGTATAATTGTCTGGGGCCTTTTCGAAATGGTACCAGATCGTGAATTTCCATTCTGGATTGGCCCTGGCGGAATCCGGCCAGACAGAGGCCTCTGAAATAGTTCCGCCATTTAAGAGCTCGG
>JANOJH010000757.1:0-7266 GCA_031408135.1 Bdellovibrio sp.
AGCAACATAACAATCAAACCACTTACTAATATTAAATATGTTTTCAAGGCTACTCCATTCGTTAATGTATAGAGTAGCTATCGGCTTAAAATGGCAAATTCCTTAACCTGGTTTCAAAAATATATCACTTTGAGACAAAAAAAAAGGGCTGGAAAAGCCCTTTTTTTTTAAATTTTGATGGGAAACTAGACTTTAGTTGCCTGCAATTGCAATTGTAACTGTATCTTCGTATCGACCACCTGGAGCAGAAGCGTATGGTGTAACATCGACTAAAATTTCAGAAGTGTCAGAAAGAGCATTGCCGCCGACAGTAGTTCTTTTAAATTCCTGAAACGCGGTTGTTAAAGATTTAGTTACTGCACCAGCAGCATGTTTATAAGTCAGAGTATAAGATGTCTTAAATGCAGAATTAGAAGTATTAATTAATTGATTACTATTTGCTGATTTAATTTGGATATTGTAACCATCAG
This sequence comes from Bdellovibrio sp., assembly GCA_031408135.1. Lineage (GTDB taxonomy): Bacteria > Bdellovibrionota > Bdellovibrionia > Bdellovibrionales > Bdellovibrionaceae > Pseudobdellovibrio. The sequence goes on from JANOJH010000757.1 coordinate 471, forward strand.
CACTATTAGAAGTTTCTAATGCCGAACCTACTTTACGTTGTGTCTCGCCAGCTACGATTTTTAAATTTACCAAGTCATCTGTAATAACGATGTTACTTACATCTGCTACAGTACCTTGAATTGTTAATGTTCCGTCGGCAGCTGCCATAACAGTGCTCGCCAAAAGTCCTGCGGCGATAAATAGTAATGTCTTCACGATATTCTCCTTTTAGAGTTGTTTTATTTTTTAATTTTCAAGTTGCACATGAGTAAACCCTTAGCAATTAATGTGCAACTTTTAAACGATCTGAATCGATCTCACTATAATTTTTACCTCTAAAAACCGCAGAATGACGAATTTCGAACTACTATGACCAAACTTTTTACGGAGCTACAAAAAAGACAAATACTAAAGTACAGAATTTCAGAACAAGCCTCTATATATAGAAATCCTTGCCGAGTTGCTTGCCCATCTCGGGGTGTTGATCTAGAATTTATCAGATGTATAAAACCACAATAGCACTTCTGCTTTCCGTATTATTACTGTCATTACCGGCATTTAGTTATGTTATCAAAAAAGACGACACCCTCAGGTCTATTGTTAAAGACAATTATAAAGGTTCGGTTGAAGCCGGCATGGCACAGTTGCTTAAAAGTAACAAAAACATCCGAGATCCTAATAATCTGATGCCTGGGATGATCATCAAGCTCGATAAAAAGCTCCTAAAAGCCGGTCTTACCGATGGTGTAGCTGAAACCGAGGACGATACCATCGATAGCGAAGTGGATTACGATGCCGAGGCTGACGCCGATTCGGATTCGGCCCAGGGCCTGAACCCTTATATCGAGGTTGAAAAATACACCGAAAGTAAATCATTAAAGGCTGGCTCTGAAGATAAGCTCAGTTTCTTCTTAAATTTCAGGTTTAACAACCTTGCCGCCAAGAACCGCACCACATTTACAACTTTCAGTTTTAACACGAGCTCTGAAACCGACGTGGGCATTGAATACGTCAAGAACTACTCCCCAACACTCAATTACTTTCTCGTTCTTGCGGTTAATGAATTTTCACTGCCCGAAGTTACGACCACAACCCCGAATATTGATAAGTCAGGTAAAGTCCAGTTAACGGCCTCGCTCGGCGGCCGCTATCTCTACACGGCCGATAATTACATCGGCTATTCACTCAACTATCTCCCCCACTACTACCTAACCGAAAGCACCCCGGGCCGCGTGGTGCTTGAACACATCCCCTCAACGTCAGTAACGCTCGATACCGAATATCAGTTTTTCAACAATACCGAATTTGTGATCGGGCTGAATCTCGGAATCGAATACATCACCACTCCGCTGAACACCGGCAACGGTTCACCGAACGGTTTGGGATTTAATTTCGGGTTCTTGTACCAGCAGGAATTCAAAAGTTTCGATAAGCTAAGAGTTAAATTCAACTTCAGTCAGACAAACGTAGACACCAGCGTTTACAATCTGGTTGATAACTCGCTTTCGATTAGCTTTTTATATTCACTACCCTACTAGAAATAAACTGAACAGTTTTATTAGTTTAAAAGTTCTTTTCTTACGATTGAGGCCGATTCTTCTTTCGGATCAAACACGACGACCACAAGTCCTGCGGCCAATTGCCTGCGAATCTGAGTGTGTTTTTCTTCCAGTGTGAATTCGCGGCTGCCGTAATCGGTACCTTCGCGCAGAATGAATTCACTGATCAAACCTTCAAGGGCTTCAATAGAAATTTTTTCGGTGGGAATTACGATAAAGTCGTTACTGGGCTTGGTATTCATGGGAACAGTTTCGGGGATTTTAAGCTTTTTTGCAGCAAAAAAATAGCACAGATGAAAAACACCGCTTGCGCCGACTTTTCAACCGGAAAGAGTGCGCTCGGAAAATAGTCTTCAGGCCAGACTCCCCTTGCGGACTTTTACAACATCAAACGCAATGTAAAGGCTGATCAACGCCGCAAAAAAACACCAAATCGAGGCCGAGGCTTCCTGATTTACGATGTGGGATATGACCATTGCGGCTGAAATGAGATATCCGGCTTTTTTTATTTCCCGCAACGCCGACACAAAAAACGGAACCAAAGTCGGAACAGTATAAAAAATAAATTCGAGATTTGACGGCCACTTCGGATGGTGTGGCACTTTTGTAATCTGGTAAGCCAGACTATGGCCAACCGAATACGCCGAGAGGTCGGACCGGAGCAGTATCCAGCCGGTCAGCAGCGAAACAAATAATCCCAAGACGCCCAGAATCTGCAGATTTTTTCTTCGCCTTGGATTGGTTTCCACATGATAAATCGACCACGGTATATAGCTTGGCCACACCGACAATGCAAATCCGAGAAATGTCAGAATAGCGTACTGACGCGGAAGCCATGATGTGTTTTGCCCCATCGTCTGCCAGATTATACCCTCAGCCAGTTGCTGCACTCCGAACAAAAATGGCACGAGTGATATCATAACGCGCGACTTTTCACGATTGGCCATTGTGGTAACCGCACCTACCGCCATTAATACAGCCGCAGAACCATAACTGGCGCTTGCCGAGAAACACATTTCGTCCTCCTGAAATATTGCTTAATACATAAAGCATTTCATGAGCCAGCTTCGAATTTCGGGATTCACATTTGCAACTCGAATGAGCAGATGCAAACAACATCCAAGAAAGGATCATTATGTTTAATAAACAATTAAAAGGAAAAAAAGTTGCTATTCTTGCTACCGATGGCTTTGAGCAATCGGAATTGTTCGAACCACGGGAAGCGCTTGAAAAAGCCGGGGCCCACGTACAGATTATCTCGCTCAAACGCGGATCAATCCGCGCGTGGAAAGATAAAGACTGGGGTAAAAAAATCAATGTAGATCTTACACTCGATGAAGCCTCGGCTGATCAGTTCGACGCGCTGATGATTCCGGGCGGTGTGATGAACCCCGATAAACTTCGAACTGAAGTTAATGCGGTTGAATTTGTGCGGGACTTTGCGGCCAGTGGTAAACCGATCGCTGCAATTTGCCATGCCCCGGCTCTGTTGATTGAAGCTGATGTGGTGCGCGGAAAAAAACTAACATCCTGGCCTTCACTGAAGACTGATCTTATCAATGCCGGCGCTTACTGGTTTGATGAAGAGGTGGTGGTTGATAGGGGCCTTGTTACAAGCCGCAAACCTGCCGATCTGCCGGCCTTCAATCGCAAAATGATCGAAGAAATTGCCAAAGGTCTGCACGTGGGGCGCCGTGAACAACCGGATAAAACAATCGAGCGCAACTTAGCTCACTAAAATAAAAGACGGGCACTTTAATAGTGCCCGTCTTTTTAACAAAGAATTAAATTACGAAATTACTTTTTGATAAAAACAACAACTGCTTTTGAAGGGCCGCCCTCGCTCTTGATAACATTGAAGTCATCGCGCATCATTGGAGTTTCGCCTTCTTTAGCAAAAACAGATTTTAATTCAGCTTCGTCCGTGCGCAACATGCGCGCTAACCAATTTGATGTTTCCGCCATGCTGTATTTACGGATTCTTAAAGTTGAAAGATCAGTTTGATCTTTTAAGAAATCGTTAATTTTGTCTGAACGGTCGTCTGCGAGATCTTTATCGGCCTTAGCCAAATCAGTGCCTGTCATCGGGAAATTCTTGTCAGACCAACTTGCGATTTCAACACGACTGATATTATCTACGCCGATAGTAGCAACGATATGGCGGAGTTTTGCACGACCGGCATCTGTCAGTTCAGCGCTGCCTTTAGTGAAGGTCAGTACCGTACTCTTTTCCATTGAGCGGCCTGCGTATTTATCGAGTTCATTCTGAGCGCCCGACATTCCGGTTGTGCCGGCCGCCGAGCGATCTGGTTCATTAGCCCGGTGGCTTGACATGCATCCCGCTCCTAAAGCGGCTAACGCGAAAATACAGACAGTTGCAAGTTTACTTATACTTATTCTTTTCATGGTTTTCTCCTTGTATTGATTTGTTGACGGAATTTGAAAAGCACAAAATATGCCACATTAGGGCTTTCGGTCAGTAGCTCTAAATGCGTAATCGCGCCACTATAAGATCTTGACTGCACGGAAATTAAAAACTTTTACTTTTTTAATAACCATTTTTTCCACGTCTCTGGTTTTTGGCGGGAAAAATTGTACCCCATTCAAAGTTCACAATTTGGCCGACCCGCCGCCGGCACCCGAAATTAACATTCCGGAAACTCTGCCCGTAAACTGGGAAAACGCGCTTGCTGAAAAGATCGGTCGTTTCAAAACGCAGGCGGAGTTTCCGAGCATTTACAAAAACTGGTTAAAGCTTCACCCCCGAAATTTATCGGACGATCAACGCTACCGGTGGTTGCAGTGTCTGGCTTATTATATATCATATGATACTGATCGTGACGGAGTTCCTGACTGGAGCGCCATCATTGATCATCAACCGGCAAAAATACTTTTTGCCGCCGACCCCGATCAGGATGGCGACGGGCTTACTAATATGTATGATCCGCAACCGCTCGTTAAAAATCAGAATGTTGAAACGGCACAAGTCGGAATACCGCACCACCTGAAGTTCGATGCTCAAAAACGCCCCGAAGAATCCAGATTGCAACAACAACTGTTTCGTGAATTTAAAATTATTGCGGTTGACCACACCGATGAACATGCCGCCCCGGTGTTGAAGGAGTTATTATTACTGCTGCAAAAAGGCTACTCCAAACGCTTTGTCAGCGGGCTAATGACCGTTCGCTATGTTTATGCATTCGCAGGGCATAGCCATGGTGGGCGGATGGCGGCCTACCATTGGCAGGCGCAGGCGTTAAGCTTCGGTGGCAAGAGTGTTTACCCAAATGTCGAATTAGCCCCGAATATCCGCCTTGAGCTGCTTTCAGCCTTTGCCCATGAGATCGGGCACGCGGTACTTTTTGAAAAACTGCGCGCTAATGATTTGGCCGAAGTGAGCTCGCACTATTCGGGTTGGCAGAAAATAAGAAACAACCAGTTAAAGGCCGACTTTTTTTCGCCGGTTTTATTTGAAGCTTTCCCGCATAAGGAAGGGCGCAATTTTGTATCACAATACGCGATGGTCAATCGGCATGAGTGGTTTGCGGAATCGATGGCGGCAGCTGTTCTAAATAAACTCGGCACCGCCGGTGTGCTCAGGCCCGACTGGAAAGCTACACTGCTGAAACCCAGTTTCAACAACCTGCAGTACTGGGCAGATTACACCAGAATCAGTGATGATTTTCTTGACTGGTTCCGCGTCCTGATGAAAAACTGATTCCGGATGTGCGCAAAGCCGGTTGGGAAAAACGAAAATAAATCAGCGTCGCACTTCACGCTCGTAAAACTTTCGCAACGCCGTACCTTCGGGCATGTACGCCTCAAGGATTTTTTCAGCATCTTTAGTTTTAAGTTTGTGTGACGCCAGCACCAGATTTTCGAAAAGTGTGCGCGTGCTGCCGACCGCCAGCGAGGGAAATGCTCCGTCGTCAACTTCACCGAATCCGACAATCAGAAATTCGCTGAACAACTCTTTCATTGCCCGATTGTAAAAACGCGCGTTGTCTTTTCCCTGCAGATCGCAGATTTTTTTTAATTCACGTGTTGAGATCGGAGAATCGCTTTCGAGTGTATCAAGAATCAGACGGGCTGTTCTTGATAGCCTTGTGTGATCTTCGAAAAATTTTCTTGAAAGGCAAAGTAATGCCGTAAAAAGTTCCGGCGAAAAAAACGTAGCCCTTCCCTTGTACCACTTGGAATAGACCACCTGCGGATTTGCCGAGAGTTTTTTCATCAGCCACCACATTTCGCCCACCTCTTCGCCACTGGTTTCATCCCACACCCATTTCATTTTCTTGCGCGGGTGAAATTCTGACCAAAGTGAAGCGGGTGCTTTCTGATTGTTCAGCGGAAATACCAACAGCACGCCCCGCTTTTTTATTTTACTGATCGCCGCTTTCTGATTCATGATAGCAGCGTATTCGAAAATTAAGAATTTTGGCAGGTATTTTGCTCGTTTTAAGAAGCGGAAGACATTCACGTGAAAATAAAGGAGACCGCATGAGGTACGTCGATAGAATACACTCTCAGGATCATCTTGACCGGGTTCGGGCCTTAACTCCGCAGGAATTTAATCAGAAAATCGATCTCAAAACGCGGCGAAAAATAAGTGAAGCAAAAGCGCAGGGGCCAAGGGCCATTCGTGCCCGATTGCGCGAACTGGATCGGGAATGGGATATCGACCGCGTACTACTTGCAAATTTTTCAGCACTTATTTTTGGCGAGCTTTTGCTGGCCCGCAAAAACCGCAAATGGCTGCTGGGACCCATCTTGCAAATTCCATTTCTATTTATGCAGTCGACTGTAGGCTGGTGCCCGCCTTCACTCTGGTTTAGACCATTTGGTGTTCGTACCGCTAAGGAAATTCAGGCCGAGCGTGAAGCGCTGCTTTCAAACCTGTACTCTCAGGATAGCTGATTCATCGGGCTACACTTTGCGCTTTAAGCATTTTTGCGGCAAGCGTATACCCGCCGGCACCGCCATCAACAAAATGGATATGGTCTTTATCCTGCTGAACAAAACAGGTCATCAGCGCTTCTTTCGAAAGATGATAACCAAATAAAATTTTTCCGTTCTGCTTGCGGGTTTCAAGAAACGCCAGGATATCACGGCTTTGCTGCTGACTTACATCCAGCACCATCCGGAGGCAGTCGTCGTATTTGATGAAATCGGTATTCGTTGACAGCTCACTGATGTACTGCCCCGCCAGCGAGCCCGGCGTGTTTCGCGTTTTGGCAATCACGATTGAAAGCAAATA